>CANQHB010000015.1 GCA_947623755.1 uncultured Bacilli bacterium
ATTTAATTTCTCTTCTAAGATTTCTAAAAACCTTACTTTAACTGCTAAATGGCAAAAGGTTGAAGGTAAGTATACCTATAAAACCGAAGCTATTACAGATGTTATGGATGCTGTTACCCATACCAAAATTACAATTTACTTAAACGGAAAAAATATTACTTCTGAAGCTACAACAGCTGTTCGTTCAAGTTCTGGAACGCCTTTAGGTTATTATGAACCTGGATACGAAGCAATTTTAGTTCCAAACGAAAGAGTATCTCAAATTTACGAGGTTTTCCATGATGGAGCTTGGCACAGAGTTTCAAAAGCATAAAAATATATAGAAAGGAAAAATATACGTAGTTATGAATAAATTATTAAAAGGTTCACTTGCTTTACTTGCTGCCCTTTGCGTTGGTAACATGACTGCAAGTGCTAAAACTATGACTGCTACTGACATCGAAAACATTTCAAAGCGTACTATTGGTACAGAGTCATTACCTCAAGATGTTTATATTTTAGGTAAACATGTTCATTTGAACTTAATAACTCTTTCTGATATGATGGCAGTTCTTAACTCAGGTAACATTGATGTTGACACCTTAGAAGATGCCGTTTTATATCATCTTGATACTGATGGTAACTGGACTAATGCTGACACAAACCAAGCTATTACTAATATTAACAAAGTTAGTTTTGAAATGGTTCGTTTAGTTGGTAGTAAAAAAACAAACGGACATGTATCTGAATCAGATGATTTATATGCTTCTAATGGTGATTTCATTACTACTTACGACTATAAAACAGGTCGTGTGTATGATGAGTTTGCAGATACTACTGCAGATTTAATGGTTATAGGCGTTAGACCATTACAAAAAGCTCCTGATTTAGGTAATAAAAATTATACTGATACTAATGCTTACAACATGACTGCTGCAAATGCTAATCTTTCAAAAGAACAAGTTAAAGGTAAGACAATATATACTCTTAATTTAACTGAAAATTCTCCTTTATTGAATTATACTAGAACTAGTAAAGGAGGTACTAAACAAAATGGTAACTGGATTGGTTTATTAGTTAAAACCAATAAACCTGCAATTAGCAGTAAATTAAGTGTAAAGTTAATACAATCTTCAGCAGAAAAAAATGATTCTTTTGCAGTTGATCTTACTGAGGCTACAAAAACAAGTTGCGGGGCAGAAAAAAATGAATTTGTTCTTTGGTTAAAAGCTAATGTATTAGATAGTAATTTTAAATTAGAAGTAACGCAAGATGATGATGATTCTAGGGAAGAAGATACACAGCCAATTGCTATTGAATATACTTCAACTGTTGAAATAGCTAAAAGAATTGTCTCTGAAAATAATCTTGAAGTTACAGTTCTAGATAATGAAAATGTTAAAGTTGTTTATCCAAAAATAAATAATAATTACAATGAAATTTTCTACGCTACTGATGAAACTGAAGTTAAGGATTTTAAATTTACTGAAAATGATAATTTAATGCAAGCAGTTGATAATAGCGAATGGAAATTCGGAGATTTGATTGATATTAAATCAATTGTAAAGGCAGAACCAATTACTTCTACTAAATGGAATCAAAATGCAATCACTAATGTTTCAGAACCAGTTTCTCATAAGAGAACAGAAACTGAACCATATGATTATGTTGTTACCATTACAACAAATCATGTACTTGATGATGATAAAACAGTTAATTTAGTAATGGATCTAAGTACAACTACAATTGAATCTTTATCATCTGGTGATGTTAAAACCTCAAGTCCTAGTGATGGAAAAATTCCTGTAACTGTAGATTTTTCTAGTAAAAACGAAGTTACTGGAACATTTACAAATAACAATGCAGACTTTATAAAAGGTGCCAAAAAGTTAGTCACTGATTCATATACTATATTATTTGTGTTAAATGATGAAACTACACCTTTAAGTTTTGATACTTATGGTGCAGATAAAACAGTTGATTTAGTTTATGGTAATACATTAACTGATGCTGCAAATATTAATGCTGCATATAAGTACAACGTTGGTGCTGTTACAGTCAATAATCCTGAAGTTGATGAACATGATGCTAATAAATATACTGTAAAAGTTCAAGTTAATAGTGATAGTTTAAATCACTTCAAAGTAGCGGGTCTAAATCCAGTTCTAGATAAAAAGGGTGCCGCTCCTAACACAGCAGGATACGCTTGGATTCCAGTCATTGTTGATTTAGGATTTAAGCTTCAATTAAAAGAAGGATCTGTTAACTCTAATTTCTCATTAACGCTTAGTAATAATGTTGCACCTCTAGATACTTATAGTATTGATAAAAGTGATATTACAGATGCAAAACGTTTAGGTGCTGATTCTGATACTGCATTCGTAGTTTGGGTACTACCTTCTACTGGAACGAATGATCCAACCTTTACGTTTACGAAGGTAGATACTAACGCATCTGTTACTGTTACTTTTGAAGTTAGAGAAACTTCTAAATTAACTGATAGTAATCTTGAATTAAAAGATATTGATAATGTAACTGTTAATTCTGAATATAGTGAAGATGTAAAATATCTTGGTAATGCAGAGTTTAAAGTAAATAGAAACGTATCTAAATTCGTTGCAACTATTAATGGAGTTGAATATACTTATAATGTAAATTGGACGGATAAAGATAACACAAAAGGCACACTTTCGAAAATTCGTAATTTTGTTTTAACTGCTGTTTATAAAAATCTTCTATTTAAAGATGATTCAACTCATTCTGATGAGAAGGCAATTGAATTCCCAACTAAGGCTGTTTCTAATGTTTCACTTAGTGGAAATGTTATAAATGTTGAGTTTGATCGTATTGTTTCAAATAGTGAAGAATATGCAATTGTTGTTGATTTAGGAACTAAATTAACTGAAGCAGAAGTTAATGCATTAAAATCTTCTGGAACAGAAGCACTAAATGGTAACGGAGCAACTGTTACATTAATTACTGATGCTGCTTCTCGTTTAAGTACTAACGACAATGAAAAAGCTACTGGTCATACACTTGCTGTAATTCATGTTACTCCAAGTCAAACAGATGAAACCTTAACAAAAGGTGAAGGATTAAAAGTTGCAATAACTCGTGCTGTTGACACAAATCAAAGTGCTTCTTTAGAGTTAGTTATTAAATCACATGTTAATGATACAAGAAATGATAATATTGAGTTAAAAGAAGAAGACACAAAAACATTATCTGTTACAGATGACACCTTTACAGAAGGTGATGCTGAACAAAAAAAGGCAGAAAAACATAATAACACATCTATCAGAACTGAAGTTAATGAAAATGGTGAAATAGTTATTTACTATGATAGAGTATTAATACCATTTGAAAACGAAAAAGATTCTGGTAAAGAAGCTGCTTACTTTGGTGTTCTTGTTGACTTAGGTATTGATCCTAAACAAATTACTGCAACTAAAGGATATATGTTCGGAGCTGATGCTACGCATCTTGATAATTATAAAAAAGATCCTAATTCAGTGTTATCTCTATTAGGTACTACAGAAGAGTACAAAGATGAAAGAACCGAAGCATACTTATATGGTGGTAGTGGAAATCAATTTATTCTTTGGTTAGATGATCAATGCTTTACAGATGAAGTTGTTGACGGAGTTAAAACTGGTCGTAAGACTTATTCGGCAACATTTGCTTCACTTGGAAATGAAGAAAATAAATATTCTGAAACTACTATTACATTTGTTTTGGTAGATGCTACTGATAAATTAGTAATAGATAATACTACTAATCTTGATAGTAATGTTGCTCCAACAAGTGTAGAAGATGCTTCATTATATAAAATGAATCAAGATAGATTTAGTTCTAAGTACTCAGAAAAAATTAAAGGAAATAAACTTACTCGTACTTTAACTATATCTCAATTAGATTCTGAACTTTCAAGTTACGAATATAATATTTCTATTGATGATGAAGAAGGCACTCCTGGTAAATGGTATGGTATTGAAATAGATTTTGGTACATCTCATCAAGATGGTATTGCTTTAGCTGAAAACGCAGATGAAAATGCTAATGATGCTGTTAAATTGGAACCTGTTGGTAATAGTAAGACTACTTATATATTATGGATTAATTTAGAAAGTGAATCATTAACGAGTGGAAGTGTTAAACCAATACAATTCCAAGATCTTTATGATACTGCAGCTGATGCATTAGAATTAAATATTGTACTTGATATGCTTGAAGAATAGTCTAATAAAACTATAAAAAATAAAAAAAGGATGAAAGTCCTTTTTTTAATAGAAAGAGAATTTATGAAAAACAAATACATTATATTACTACCTTTAATCATTCTATTAGTTACTGGTTGTGGCAAAGTAGAAAAAATGACTTGTACTTTATATACTAATGAAGATAGTCCTTATACTGCTACTATTGATGTAGAATATCAAAATGATATTATTACAAATGCTACTTCAAAAATGGAATTCAAAGACGAAGCCGCTGCTAATAATATGTGTTCTATTTTTAAAACTGCAGAAGATGCAAAAAACAATCTAGAATGTAATGGGACTACAATTATAGTCAAAAACTATCACAAGTCAGTTAGTAAAGAAGAAATAAAAAAAGAAGACTTTGTTAAATACTTAGAAGACCAAAACTATGAATGTGTTGAAAGTAAATAATCTTCAAAAAAAGAGCCCTATCATTTGATAGGCTCTTTTTATATGTATTTTAATCACATTTATAATTTCTATTGTCCATATAATCTAAAAAATCATCTTTCATTAAGTCTTTATCGCCTCTTAATGAATCGTGATAATTTTTAATAGTGATAGTAGTACCATCGCAACTAACATTTTGTGAATCACTAGTAGCTTTAAAATTATCACACATTTCTTCGGCAAGACTTTGGTCTTTAAATGTCATTGTAGAAGTGGCATTTATAATAATACCTTTTTCATTAACATCTGCTTTTGTTACAGTTTTGTATTCTGTTCCTTCATTAGTATTTTCATAAGTACAAGTTAAGGTTTCAACTACTTTTTCTTTTCCACATCCTGTGATTAATAAAACTAGTAAAGGAATTATAAATAATTTATATTTCATATTATTATTCTCTTTCTATTAAAAAAAGGATTTGCATCCTTTTTTATATGTTATTCTACAGTTTTAGAATAGTTAAAATTCAATGTTTCTGTAGTTTTATTGTAAGTATCTGTAATTGTTAAAGTTTTACTACTTAGTTGTTCAGATTTAACGTTAATCCAAAGAACAAATTGACCTTTTTCATAATCTATTTCATCCAATACTAATGTTTTATAGTCAGAATCATTTGTGCTAGCAGAAACTGCACGACCTAAATCAAGTTCGATTGCATACCATTCACCATTATAAGCAGAAAGCATATTTAAATCATAACTTACTGGTAATACATCTTTTACTGCTGGAGTAATTTCTAACGTCTTAGTATCATCTGTTATATCAAGTGAGTATTTTAAACGATTTTGATTTAATTCATATTGTGCTTTATCATATTTCATTTCTAGTGAGTCGGCTTGTGCATCGCGTCCGATTATATTTGATTCATCAATAGTGATTTCATTAATTTGATCATCTAAAACAAAAGTTATGGTCATTGGTTCAGCATAAAGATCAAGATTCTTAAACATTTCTTTTTCTTCCTCAGTGAAGGTATAATCTCCATCATATTCGGTTAGTGCATCCGGATTGACTTTAAATGTAATTGTTCTAGTTCTTAATCCAGTAGCAGGATCTTCTACAAATTTATACTTATCGTTAGCTGAAGGGTCAGCATTTAACCAAAGAACAAATTGAGTACCTTTCGCACCAAATCTATAAGCATCTGTTATATCTTCGGGATTAATCTTATAATTAGTGTCGCCATCTCTATCAAGATATTTTGGGTTAATACCTAAATCAACTAAAACTGCAAACCATGAACCAGTTGGAGCACTTCCAGCACCTGTAGTAGTAACATTATTATCAAATACTTTAGTATATTTAATATATACTTTACCATCTTTCATAGAAGTTGTTAAACCATCTTGATTTGCAAATTTATTAATTTCCTCTTGGCTCAAATCATTAGTAGTATCTAGTTCAACATCCTTAGTTTCAACATTTTCCTCAGATAAAGTATCTACAGTAGCGTCTAGTTCAACATGTGATTTTACAATAATTTCATAATCAACTGTGGTATTAGTAGAAGTAGCACTACTAGAAGGAGTTATAGTTGAATTAACAAATTTAAATGGTTGTCCTTCTCCATTTTCTTTATCTATTGAAGAACTATCATGGTTAGAACATAATACAATTAAGTTATTTTTTGCAGTTGCTGGAACTTTAGAATCAGCAGTAGCAACATAAGTACTTCCAGGTGTTACATCATCGAATGTACTATCATGTGAGTAAACATGAGTGCTATCAATTCCAACACCTAAATCAACTAAAATACAATAATCACCTTTAGTACTAGACAAATTCTTATTAAAGGTTACATCAATAACATTTTTGTCTACTTCAATATTTTTAATAATACTACTATTGTATTCTTTATCTTCATCACTACCAACAGCTGTGCTTAAATCCTTTTCAATGACATATGCACCAGCTAATTCAAGATTTCTAATCTTTTTGAATCCTGCTCCTGATTTTACATAAGTGTATTCATGAGTTGTTGTCGTTTCTTTTCCATTATCTCTTATAGTAGTAGTAGCAACGAATTTAGTTGTATCAGTGTTAACTGTAAATTCTTTAGTTGAGTCATTATAAGAAACCTCATTAGTATATTCTGGACTGATAATAACAGAAGTTACACGAGTATTATCGGTATCAATATCCTTAAAAGTAGTAGTAGACATTTCTTTAACATTAAAAGTAACTTCTATACTTGCGTTTGTTTCTACTGATGTGAATTTATAAGTTTTAGAAGCTTCCTTCAACCAAATTACAAATGCAGTATCACTAGAAGCTCCTAATAGTTTAGCATCAGCTTTAGCCTTTGCATAATCTTCTTCTACAAAACTATCAACAGTTAATAAATCTTTAGTAGGATTAATACCTAAATCTACTACTACTGCTATCCATTTTTGAGAAGTAGGGAAATGATCGGTAAGTGATTTATCTCCATATGCAACTAAACCTTTTTCTCTATCAACTTGTTGTAACGTTACATTGTATTTATCATCATCAGTTTTTTCAGGACCTAACAATTTAACACGTTCCATTATATTTTTATATGCTTGATTAGCACCAGCTTTTGGTCCATCTAGATCAGCTGTATATATAAGTGCTTCAGAATTACCTTTTTCAACTGATAAATTTAATTCAGGAGTTTCATTTACTAAAACAAATTTAACACCCATTGTGTTTGCACCATTACTAAATGTAACAATATCATTAGTAGTGTCTGCATCATCAGTTAATGTATAAGCATATTCTGTAGCAGTCTTAGCACCATAAGTTTTACTATTTTGATTATTTTTAAAATTAGCACTTTGTGAACCAGCATTAGTGGGTTGTAGACCACTGACACTTAAGTCTACTAATAAAGTGACATTTTTACTAGTACCTTTAAATTCCTTATTATGAGTAACATATACTACATAATCGTATGGCTCATCTTTAGTACTTGTATGTTCCTGAATTTCAATATCTTTAGAAATAGCATTCTTATTAAATACTGCATCACTAGTACTTGAATCAGCACTACTTGCAACTGGTTTAACAGAATTTAATTGTAACAAATCTATAATGTTCCAATCATTATCTTCTACTAATGAAATTCCTGTTCTTTCTCTTGTAGCAACTTTTTTATCTCCATTTACAGTAAATTCAACTCTTTTAACTGTTTTATCATTTGTATAGAAGATATTTATGTAATTTCCATTAACTGTAGCAGTAGCAACTTTAATATCTTTATCAGTAGTTAGAACTTCTACTTCATTACTCTTATCTTCTGGAATCTTTACTTCATTTTCAAAAGCAACATTAGGTTTACTATATCCTTCTAATGTTATAATTTGTTCTTTTTTCGTATCGGTTGAAGTGCTTTTTTCTTTAATAGTTATATTTTTAGTGTCTTCACTAACCCAAATTAAATATTCATTTTGATTACCTGTGCTAACGATTGAAGTAGCTAAATTAGTACCACCATCTATTTTTAATGTATCATTTCTAGTAATAGCTTTATTTGTTTTAATTATTACCGGAATCCATTTATGTTCATCACTACCAGCTTTACTGTTAGCATATTTTAATAAAGGAGTAACTTCAGTTAATTTTAATGTATCTTTGCTAGCATTAAATTCAACAGTAGCTGCACCAGCATTATAGGTGTTATATTCTTTTGCTATATTAGAGGCTAATTCAATATTTCCAGTAGCCTTTTCAATATTAGCAATAACTAAATCGGCTTTAGTATCAACGAAAATCTCAGCGGTTCTACCATCAAGAAGTTCTTGTGATTTAACATAAGTATCATCATAAACACTTTCATCAGTAGCAATATGATCACCGCTTACGTCACCAATAAGTTGGGTCATTTCAATACTAACTGAAGTAGTCATTCTAGTATTATTTTTTGCGTTAAACCAATTGTTATTGGAATCTTTATAAATCGCTGCTGCTTTACCATCGGCAAATAATTTTCTATATTCTTTAACATACTCAGTGTCATTGAACAAATCATCTGTAGCCTCTTGCAAATCAGCAGATGAAAAATCATTAACATAGACATATTTACCATAGATATAAAGGTTTTGCGATTTTTCAACTGTACCAGCTTTAACGATAGCTAAATCGCTAAGGTCAGTAGCAGTCATAGTTTTAGCACTTGCGGTCATATTACCTACGCAAAGAGCAGCTAATAGAGCAAGTGAACCTTTTACTATTTTATTCATAACTACGTATATTTTCCTTTCTATAATATTTTATTTTTCTGTTATGGCATGCCAACTTTCATCTTTCAAGTAGACTTGAGCAATGCGAGTTTCAGCGCCTCTCTTAACTCTTACGGCTTTCTTAGAAGAACTATATGTTCCAAGTAAATCAGATTTACTACTATCAAATAGTCCTACTACTTGATCGGAAATATCCTTACCGTTTTCATATACTTTAATACTATATTGTAGTCCTGCTGTATCTCCATCATCTATAATCTCCCAGGTATACTTACCTTCAACCTTTTGCCATTTAGCAGTTAAAGTAAGGTTTTTAGAAATCTTAGAAGAGAAATTAAATTTAGAATTACCATTATACCAGCCTAAGAATTCATAGCCATCCTTTTTAGGGGTAGCGGGTTCTTTAACCGTCTTACCACTTTCTACTTTAGCAGTAGATAGCGTTGAACCATCCTCATCTTTAAAAGTAACCGTATATGTTGTTACAGAAGGAGAACTTGACGGTTTCGAAGAGTTCGAAGGTTTAGGCGAAGTAGAAGGTTTCGAAGAAGATGTAGAGGATTGACCAGCGGCTTGAGATTTAACAGTGATGGATTTAGACGCTGACTTACCATTAGCCTTAGCAGTAATAGTAACGGTACCATAAATAGGAGAAGAATTGATGAATAATTTATACCTATTGAGTTAAAGTAATAATACAACATACTAAAATTAAGCACTGAAAAAACTTATTAAAAGTGTAAAGTTTTTTCAGTTAAATGAAAAAACTTTACATTACTTATTTCTTATTATATAATTAATTCAAGGAGGAAATTATGATAAATAGACAACAATATTTAGATTTTCTAATTAAACTAAAAGATAAAAAGATTATAAAAGTTGTAACAGGTATTAGAAGATGTGGTAAATCTACATTGTTTGAACTTTATAAAAAATACTTATTAGATAACGGAGTAAAAAAAGATCAAATCATCAATCTTAATTTTGAAAATCCAAGTGATATGAAATTTAGTGATTGGCATGAATTATATGACTATCTAGAAAATAAGTTATTAAAAAATAAAATGAACTATATATTTTTAGATGAAGTTCAAATAGTCTCTTGTTTTGAAAAAGCAATAGATGGACTTTTTATAAAAGATAATGTTGATTTATATATAACTGGTTCTAATTCATATATGCTTTCAGGGGAATTAGCTACTTATTTAACGGGTAGATATATGCAAATACATATGCTTCCTTTATCTTTTAAAGAATATTATGAAGCAAATAATTGTAATAATGAACTAAAAGCATATCAAGACTATATAGAAGATGGAGGATTTCCCTATTTAATTAATTTAAATAATGATAAAGATTTAATTAGAAATTATTTAGATGGTATTTTTAATACGGTATTAATAAAAGATGTCATATATCGAAATAATATTAAAGATGTGATGATATTAGATAGTACTATTAAGTTTATTTTTGATAATATAGGAAATTTAGTATCTACTAATAAAATAACAAACGCTTTAAATTCAAATGAACGAAAAATATCTGTTAATACAATTGAAAATTATTTATCTAACTTAATAGATAGTTATATTATATATAAGGCTACAAGATATGATATAAAGGGAAAAGAGTATTTAAAAACAGGAGACAAATATTATTTATGTGATCTTGGTTTAAGAAAATATCTTTTAGGTGAAGTTAGGGATAATGGCAGTATTTTAGAAAATATAATTTATTTAGAATTAAAAAGAAGAAATTATGAAATATATATTGGTAAGTATGAGAATAAAGAAATTGATTTTGTAGTTAAAAATAATGATGGCTTAAAATATATCCAAGTATCTTTATCTGTAAGAGATGAGGAAACATTAAAAAGAGAATTAACTCCACTTGAAGAAATAAAAGATAATTATCCGAAATATATTATTACTTTAGATTATGATACTTTAAATCATAATGGTATTAAACAAATAAGTGCAATAGATTTTCTTTTAGGAAGAATAGATATATAAATGGTATAAATATAAAGAGAAAGCTCAGTTCAGGCTTTTTCTTTTTTTGAAGTAAAATATCTATTATTTTTACTACTTCCGAGTTTGGACCGATTTTACTTCCGAGTTTGGACCGATTTTACTTCCGAGTTTGGCGAATTAATAATAATGAATTATGAATTACAGTAGATGCTAATGGTAATGTTCGTGCCCTTAAGGCAGGAAACGTTACTATTACTGCTAAGGCTAATGGTAAGTCAGCGTCTAAATCCATCACTGTTAAATCTCAAGCCGCTGGTCAATCCTCTACATCTTCTTCGAAACCTTCTACTTCGCCTAAACCTTCGAACTCTTCGAAACCGTCTACGGTTAAAGTTACTAGTGTTAAGGTCTCTGGTAGTACCGAGGTTACTGTTGGTGAGTCTATTACCCTTACCGCTACTGTAAGTCCTTCTAACGCTACTAACAAAACCGTTACTTGGTCTGTTAAAAATGGTACTGGTGCCGCTACTATTGATAAAAATGGTAAGTTGACTGGTACTAAGGCTGGTACTGTTACTGTTACCGCTACCGCTGATGGTAAGTCTGGTTCTATTACCGTTACTGTTAAAGATGTGGTTGGTGATTATACGTACCAATCAGCTGCAATTGAAGGATCTGAAAGTAATGTAAAAATTACCATCTGGTTTAACGGAAAAGACGTAACATCTCAAGTTGCTACTATTAGAAACGCACAAAATATCACAATAGGACGCTATGTTTCAACCTATGCTGCTTTCGTTATCGATAAAGCTGATTTAAGTAAACTTGATAATATTGTTCTAAAGAGTGATAAGAGCGTTCATAAAGTAACAGCAGAATAATAATTAATAAATATTTAAAATATTATGGAAAGGAAAATATACGTAGTTATGAATAAAATAGTAAAAGGTTCACTTGCTCTATTAGCTGCTCTTTGCGTAGGTAATATGACCGCAAGTGCTAAAACTATGACTGCTACTGATATCGAAGATATTTCTAAGTATACTATTGAAGGTCTTGACGAAGAAGCTCAAGAAAACGTTTATATTCTTGGTAAACACGTTCACTTCACTATGATTACTTACGCCGATATGATGGCAGTTATTACTAATAACAATTTCGATGGCGAACTTGCTGATGCTGTTTTATACCGTAAAGATACAGCCGGCAATTGGTCAGATGGAGCTACTGGTGAAGCTATTAGTGCTTCTAAAGTTGCTAAATTAGAATTCGAAATGGTTCGCTTGGTTGGTAACTTTGGTGATAATGGTCACGTATCAGAAGATCCTGATTTATACGCTTCTGGTGGTGACTATATAAATAAAGTTACTCCTTCAACAGGTCGTGCATACGATGAATTCGTTGATACTACTGCAGATTTATCTGTTGTTAGTGTTAGAACTTTACCTGCAGGAACCGATTTAGGTAGTGCTATGGGTAATGCTTCTAATGATTATAACTCAAAAGCAATAACATCAACTTTTGCAAAAAAACAAGAAAAAGGCGAAACAAAATATAGTCTTTCATTTAATGAAACTGCACCTTTATTAACTTTTGCTCAAAATGATACGGATCATAGAGCAAAATGGGTGGTTCTATTAGTACAATTAAATAAAAATATCACAAGAAATATGACTGTTTCTTACAAATTAGGTGATAAGTCTGTTGGTGTTACAGTTACTCCATCAGACATCGAAGCAGCTACTCGTCTTGGTGGTAATGGTAGAGAATTTTTACTTTGGCTACCAGAAGATGCATCTGAAACTTGGGTGAATTCTTCAACTACTTTATCGCCTTTAAACGGTCTTAGTAAGATAACATTTACACTTAAAGAGCCAGAAAAAGAATCTTTATCACAGGAAATAGCAGTTAGTTTAACAACTTCAAAAGTTCAACATTTATACTCAGTAACTGCTCCTACTGATGGTAGTGAATTAGTTGCTGATATTCCTGGCGAAGAAGTAAACTATATTTCTGCAAAAGTAGGAAATAAATATTATTTTGGTTTCTATTCTAATAATGATAAACTTAAAAAGTTTGAATTTACTTTAAATGGTGATAAGAAAAGAGCTGTTGGAGAACTAAAAGGTTGGACAATTGGTGATTTGATTTCATTGGATCTTGTTGAAGCAGCAAAAGAAACTGCTCAAAATGATATTGACTATAAGTGGAATCAACAAGCTATTAAAGATGGTATTACTGTTGAAACAGCAAATTCAAATGAATATGATTATATTGTTGAAGTAGCATACAATAAAGAGTTAAGGGACTTAGGCTCTAACAAAGATGTTGCTTTAGTTCTTGATCTAAGTGTTGCTCAAAGCAATCTTAATGTTAAATACAAAGATAATCAAACTCTTAAGCCCGATACAAGTGTAGCATCAGGAGTTGTTACTAGTTATGGAGCTACAGGAGATGCATTTGTATATTGGCTTGATAAAGATACAAGTGAAAAAATAGTTACATTTACAAATAATAGTGGTGTTAACGCTGATAAAGTTACTGTTAAATTCGTTCTAAAAGATGACACAACTAAGATGACTTTAAATGCTAAGCCAAGTGCAGCTGTTGCCTTATATCCTGGTACTATGGATGAAGACGAAGGAAAAGCTAACGCAAATTACTTACATAACATGGATGCATTTACTTTCTCTTCATCAGAAAAAAATGGCGTTTATACAATTACTCTTCAGCAAAAAGAAAAGGGTTCAGACGGACTATTAAATGTACAAGTTCCACATGGTACTGGTAATAATAAGTTTAGTGGTAATTTATATGGAATAGTTATGGATTTAGGTGTTGACCCTACTAAGTTAACAGTAAATGATGGATATGAAATCGATACTAGAGAAATAAATGCTACTAAGTTTGGTGCTGATACATCTACGCAATTTGTTTTCTGGTTTAATGATGACTCTGGAAAAACTGCTTCAACCGCTACAGAAGATGTATCGAAAGAGGTAACCTTTAAAAACAATGATAACGATGTTGTCCTAAAAGTTAAGATCATAATTAAATATATTAGTGCAGAACAAATTTCAGATATAACTGGAAATGGAGCTGGAATAACATCGACTGTCGTTGATAATATTGTTATTGCTCCTGAATATCAAGGAGATGTCACTGTTGATCCTAACAATAATTTAAAATTTACAATTAATAAAGGAGTTACAAAATTCGTTGCTACTGCAACAATAACAACTACCGCTAACGATGGTACAAAATCAACTACAACTCATGATTATACATACAATATTGATGGTACCCAAGCTAAACGTATTCAAAATTTAACATTATCAGGTAACAACAGTGTTTATGCTGCTCAATATGATTCTAAACATCAATACAATCAAGATGCTATTAAGCCAATTTCAGTTGATGGTAATGTAATAAATGTAACATTTAATAAAAATATTGATGGTCCTTATGCATTATTATTAGACTTAGGACTTGGAGAATATAATAATGATATTTATAAATACAATTCTTCAAATCGTTACACAACGCCATTAGAAATAGCTTCTGAAAATAGATTTACAGGTAACAAACCTGAAAATATGAAAAATTTAGTTGTTATCTGGTGTGATACGAACAATTCTAGCACAACTGATGGAGAAAAATTTAGTTTTGTTCATCATACTGATAATGATACTTCTGTTCCTTATGAAATAGTAGTTAAATCATATGTAGATAAAACTAATGATAGTGATGAATTTAAACTTGCTGAACCTGATGAAGTAGTTATAGATCCACAACAATTACAAGAGGACGAAGTGACTCGTATTGGTACAAATGCTGGAAAATATACTACAAAACAAGAAGGACTTAATAAAGTAGTTATCACATACAATAAATTATTAAAACAATATTGTAGTGTTAAGCCAGGTAGCGAGGGTGTTGATGATAGTGCTAAATGTACAGGTGCATCAGGTGAGTATAAAACATGGTTTGGTGTATTAGTAGATTTGGGAATAAATCCAAGTTACATTGCAGATAATGCCCATGTAGTAAAGGATGGCGTTGCTATCAGTGCAAGTTATAAATTCGATACGGAAGGTGACGACGAAAGGAACCCTGAAAACGTTACTAAATTTGGAGGCACTTCTGATACTCAATTCTTAATGTGGCTTGATACAGAATCGTTTAACGACAGTGATTTAGCAGAAGAAGATGAAGATGGTAATAAGACTCTTACTTTCGAATTTAAGCATAATTCTAATAATAATGATGATCCTAATAAATATGGTGAAGCAATTAGAGTTACATTCGTACTTGTTGATGATATGCCTGAAATTTCAGAGCCTCAATTTACCGAAGTTACTACTGATTCACGTCTTACTGGTGCTACTTTAGATCGATTCAAATTGAATCAAGGAAAAGCAAGTTATGCTTATGATGCTGAAACGAAAACACTAACAATAACAAGAGCAAAAATAGATGAATTCCAAAAATATGCTAGACCAGGAACTTCTGATGCTAGTCCAAAATGGTATGTTATTGATGTCGACTTTGGCAAAAAATTGAATGCTGTAGGTGAATCAGGATATAGACCAGAAACTTTTGAAGATTCAACTAATATCAAACTTTGGGTTAATTTCAATACCGAAAAGTCTACTGGAGTATACAATTTTACAGATACAGATACAGGAAAGGAATTTAAATTAACTGTTAAAATTGTTGAAGTTGATGAATAGTGTGATTCAAGATTAAAAAAAGGATGCAAATCCTTTTTTTAATAGAAAGAGAACTTATGAAAAATAAATACATTATATTACTACCTTTAATCGTTCTATTAGTTACTGGTTGTGGCAAAGTTGAAAAAATGACTTGTACTTTATATACGGATGAAGATAGTCCTTATACTGCTACTATTGATGTAGAATATCAAAACAACATTATTACAAATGCTACTTCAAAAATGGAATTTAAAGATGAAGCAACAGCTAATAATATGTGTGCAATATTTAATGCAGCAGAGGATGCAAAAAACAATCTAGAATGTAATGGAACTACAATTATAATGAAGAACTATCATAAATCAGTTAGTAAAGAAGAAATAAAAAAAGAAGACTTTGTTAAATACTTAGAAGATCAAAACTATGAATGTATTGAAAGTAAATAAAGAGAAAGCATTTTTTGCTTTCTCTTTTTAATATGTTTGACCAATAAGGTCAAACAAAAATCTGCCGGCTATGCCGGTATGAATATGAAAGCAGT
>CANQHB010000016.1 GCA_947623755.1 uncultured Bacilli bacterium
AAAGTACCCCGATGAAAGTCTAAATCATTACGTTCATAAGTCATGTCAACTAAACGATTGATAATATCATTTCTTTTTATGGTGTCGCCTACATTTAAAATTAGCATGGATTTTTCGTATTCTTCCTTTTCACCAATACCATAAATACAAGAAACACTAGCTACAACAATAACGTCCTTATAGTTAATTAAGTTACTGGTCGCTCCATGTCTTAATTCGTCAATTTCATCATTGATGGAAGAATCTTTTTCGATATAAGTATCACTAGAGGGAACATAAGCTTCGGGTTGGTAGTAATCGTAGTAACTAACGAAATATTCAACGTGATTATTGGGAAATAATTCCTTAAATTCACTGTATAATTGGCCAGCCAAAGTTTTATTATGGGCTAAAACTAGGGTTGGTTTATTAACACTTGCAATGACATTAGCAATTGTAAAAGTTTTACCAGTACCGGTTGCGCCCAGTAAAACTTGTTCTTTCTTGCCACTTTTAATACCTTCAACTAACTCTTTTATAGCTTCAGGTTGGTCGCCGCTTGGTTTATATTTAGAAACTAATTCGAACATTATGATAGTCCTTTCTTTAATTACTTGAAGTTTTACTTAAAATATTTTAACACTTTAATTATTATAATACAAGAACTTTAGAAGTGCTTCTTGTTATTAGTATTATATCTTTTTTAAAGAATATGAAAAAACAGTATTATTAGATGAATAAATTAAAGGATATTAATACCTATTTATAGATTCTTAAACATTACGGAGCGATGACTGAATAAGTCATCATGCCTTTTTAATAGTTCCATCTTGATTTCTATTTTTATATAAGTTAATATTTCCATCATTTTATTTAATATCCAAAATTAATAGTATATTAATAACATTTTTAATTTATAAATCTTAATAATGTTCCTTTTTTTAGGAAAATATGTTATAATTCCTTATGAAAGGAACATTGGATATGAACTATGAAGAGCAAATTTTAAATATTTTAAGGAAAAAAAAGATTGTAACTACCGATGAAATAACTAAATTAAAGATACCAAAAGTTGCTTTAACAAGACTTATAGAAAAGAATAAAATTGAAAGAGTTAAACGGGGCGTATATATTTTGCCAAATTCATTTGGAGATGAATATTATACACTATTACTTGGAGTAAATGACGCAATCTATTCTTATTTTACAGCTTTATATTTTCATGATTTATGTGAAAGAGTACCACTAAAATATGACATTACAGTCAAAAGAAATTATGGAGGGACTTTAATAAAAAATGAAAATGTTAATTTACACTACGTAGATGCAAATACACTTAATTTGGGAAGAATAAAAATAAAGAGCCCTCAAGGTCAAGAAATAGAATGTTATGATATTGAAAGATGTTTATGTGATTTAATTAAAGATAAAGATAATCTTTATTTTGAATATGTTAAATATGCTTTTGTAAAATACTATCGAGAAGAAAAACATAATACTTTTAAATTATATAAATATGCAAAATTAATGGGTATAGAAAAACAAGTACATGAATTTATGGAGGCATTGTTATGAATAGTGAAAGTTTAAAAGCCAAGATTAACAATTGGGCAAAAAAAAATAAAGTTATGCCCCAAGATTTAATGCAAATGTATTTTTTTGAAAGGCTATTATATAGAATTTCAATCAGTAAATATAAAAATAATTTTATCCTAAAAGGTGGCTTATTACTTTCGGCTTTATTTGGTGATGATAGAAGAACCACTCAAGATATGGATACAATGATAAAAGGTATTGAGATAAAAAGGGAAACATTGAATGATATTTTAGAAGAAATTATTAATCTTGATGGTAATGATGGTATAGATTTTAAAATTTTAAAAACAAATGATATTAGAATACAAGACAAATATGGCGGAACTAGAATATCGATTTTAGGAGCAAAAGAAGAATTACAAGTTAATTTAAAAATTGATATTACTACGAAAGATCCTATCGTGCCGAGGGAAATTAATTTTAAATATAAAAGTATGTTTGATGATACCTACATTAATATTATGGTATTTACTAAAGAAAGTATTATTGCTGAAAAATTTCAAACTTTAATTGAAGATGCTGAAAGTGATACTAGAGCTAAAGATTTCTATGACTTATATATGCTAATGAATGAGAATATAAATAAAGAAAATTTAAAAAAAGCTATTATAAACACTTTTAATAGACGAGAAACAAATTATCTATTGAAAGAAATTAAGGAACGTTATAATGTGATTTCTAATAGTGATATTTTAAAATCTTATTGGAATAATTTTATAAAAAGCTATATTTATGCTTCTGAAATTAGTTATAATGCTATTATTGATAAAATAGAAGAAATTGTTAACTCAATAGCGGATATTATTGTTTAAATAAAATAAATGGTAATATTGTTATCAATAAGTTGTCAAAAAATATTTGGCAACTTATTTTCTTTAAATTCACTTGTTTTTTATATTAAATAATTCTGTATTACTATTTCTATAAACAAATGATATAATAATATAAATTTTTTGTAACAAAACAAAAAGATAAAAGTATAACTAATGAACGAGGTAAAAAAAATGGATACTGATTTTGAAAAGATTTATGCAAAATATTACCAAAGTGTTTATCGATATTTATTAACTTTAACTAAAAATAGTTCTATCGCAGAAGAAATAACCCAAGAAACATTTTATAAAGCTTTAATAAATATAAATAAATATGATTCTAACTATCAAATGTTAACATGGCTTTGTAATATTGCTAAAAATACATATTTTAGCTTTTATAAAAAGAGTAAAAAGTATAATAAACTTGATACTGATATTAAAGATAATAGAGAAGATATTATTGCTAAAATAATTGATAGTGAAACTAATAAAGAATTATTAAAAATAATTCATAATTTAGAAGAGCCATATAAAGAAGTATTTACTTTGAGAATATATTGTGATTTATCTTTTAGAGAAATTGGGGATTTATTTACTAAAACAGAAAGTTGGGCTAGAGTAACTTTTTATCGTTCAAAAATAAAAATAAAGGAGAGATTAAATAAAAATGAATTGTAATATTATTAAAGACTTATTACCCCTTTATGTGGATAATGTCTGTTCTAATGAAACCAAAAAATTAATTGAAGAACATTTAAAAAAATGTAAGGATTGCGAGCAAGAATTAACTTTACTAAAAGCTAATATTAAAACAAATGACATTGATGAAGAAAAAAGTATTAAAAACTTTAAGAAAAAACTAAATATTAAAATTATTAAAAAAGTAACTATAATTATATTTTTCTTAATAATTACGATAACTCCTATAGCTCTTTATTTTCAGCATAAATCATGGCTTTATCATAATTATTTATATACTTATGATTATAATGAAGATATGCGCCTATTTGCCTTTGTTAATAATAAAAGTTGGAATTTTCAATTAATAAAGCCTCAAGATATTATTATGGGAGGTCAAATTTATTACAAAATAATTAAAAAAGATAATAAAGATTTATTATTTTTAACTAACAAATATACTTTAAGTAACCAAAAATATGGCGGTTGTCCGGTTTTAGAGCTAGATTATAAAAATCTTAATCCTAATAATATAGAAGTATATTATACTACTTATGATTTAGATAAATTAGAGAATATTAATAATGAAGAGTTAGAAAAAGTTATTAATTCTTCCCATTTAATGTATAATAAAAATCAAAAAACATCGACTATTACATGTGAATTAAATAAAGAAAAATATAGTTATACATTAAAATATTATGAAGTAAGTAAACAGATTATTAATTCAGATAATGAAGTTGGTTTTGAATTATTAAAGGACTATTCTTATGAACCATACCTAATTGCCGACAAAGCTTTTGATAGCACTATAAATTATTTTGAGCAAAATAATGGTAGTTGTACTATAATTGATAATTAAAATACTTTTTCTTCTTATACCACCACATATACTATTTATCATGGGGTGGTTTTAACTATACCGATACTTTTCCATTTACCATTTTTTTCTTCCTTTCTTTTTTTTAAGCCACCTAAAAAAAGATGGTTATGTATGAACCATAAAAAAGTAGCTTAATTTGGTTATAAAGTTGTAAGATAAAAGCGTACACTTTTTTGTGTACACTTTTATCTTACAACTTCAGTTATGATTATGTATTTTTTTATAAATTTATTTTTTAGCAAGTTCTTCATCCATTTTACCAGTTGCGGTTACTTCGGCAATTTGACCATCAACAACTTTAAATAATTTATTGAAAAATAAAGTAGCATTTTTAAGAGCAGTATCTCTAGTAGTTATATCAATATAATTAGAAGTACTTAAATAGGTAATATAATTAGTAACACTACTGGTTAAAAGATTGTATATATTTTTTTCAAAAGTTTCATGTTCAAAAATATTTTTAACATATTCTTCATATATATTTTCCCGATTAGTAAGTAAATTTTTAATCATTTCTTGTAATTTAGTTAAGGCATCAGGATGGGTAGCGATAATATCTTTTAAAGATAAAGCAAAATATTCATTCATTAATTGTTGCCAAGCATTAGCCTCATCTTCTAGGGTATTATCAATTCTTTGTAAAACTGTTTCTAAAATACCTTCAGGAAACATAACTTTTAAATTGGCCCGATTATAAGCATCGGTGATTAATTGTTTTAACGCTGATAAACCAAAGCCGTATTTACCAAAAATGGAAACGGTAACAAAGTTTTTAGCAGCATTTCGAACGTCAACGTCGTCTTCGCCAATTAAAAGCTCTCGATTGGTAACGGTATGGCAAACGCCATTAACACCAAAGGTTATCCCGCATTTAGTATAATCACCATTAGGACAAAATTCATTAAGCCATTCTTGGTAAGATTTTTGGTCAGCAATTTTTATTCTATCTCCTTTATCATTCCAACAACGACCATAATTAGCCCAACAAATTTTTTTATCGGCCGTTACAAAAAAAGTATGGGAATCATCGGGCACATAAGTACTACTGGGCATAGCATAAGCTTCGGTTAATACAATAGTCGCATTATCCCTAAATAATATGTGGTTTTTATTAATTACAATTTCTCCTGGATTATCATTCATTATTTATCACCTATTTTTAATTTAGCAAAAAATAAGAAAAAAGTAAAGAGTTTTACTAAGATTGTGTTAAATAAAAAAAGAACTATATGTAAATAGCTCTATTTTTCAGTTTCAGTTTGAGGTTTGGTAAAAATTTTAGATAGAACAATATTAATTATAATGGCAATTATACCAAGAATAATTAAAGTATAACCATAAGTACTTAGAGAACTGGTAGAAATTGTTATATTGCTTTCAGCCTCTAAAGAAGCAAATATACTGTTAATTAAGAATTTAAAGATAATTCCAACAACTCCACCGGAAATAATACTTGCAGTAGCAAAGTTTGATAACCAACCATAATAACTTTTCTTTAATAAGGCAATAAGTAATAAACCAACAATAACTACGGCAATAATGGCAATTTTTAAAGTGGAACTAGTTAAGAAATTATAAATATCTAAAACCATTTTGGTTTCGCTAGTCATATCACTTCTAATTTCACTAGCCATTTCATTTACAACATTGTTTATTTCTTCGGATGAGACAGTAGATAATAATTCTTCTTTATCGCTTTCAGTAATAGTAATTCCATGGTCATTTAATATTTTTTCACCATCATCAATAATACTACTTAATTCTTTATTTACGTCAATTGTTATTTCAGCATTTTCATCGCTTAGAATCTCGATTATTTTATCCCAAGAAGTATCAATAATTTTAGTTATTTCTTTGTTATTAGTAATGGTGTCTTCAACTTTATTTTTTACTTCTTCAGATAATTTTTCATCAGTAGTGGTTTCAATTACATCCACAATATTATTAGTTAGTTCTTGTTTTACAATACTATCAGTGGTATCTATTAACATGCCTTTTAAACTAATAATAACTCCTAAGCCTATTAATAATATAGTAATAAAGATGGTTATAATACCTCTTAAAAATGTTTTCATTTTGTATCCCTTCTTTTATATTTAGAGTTTATCATAAAGAATAAAATTTTGCAAGAAATAATAGTAATTTTTATAGTTCTGGCAAAAATGGGATTAATCCTATTTTTGCCATTGACATAATTTATTAAATCGGATATAATTAATAGTGAGGTGAATAGCTAATGATAAAAAGAGAAATAGAAGAAAAGTTTAAAAAAGCTTCAAAAAATAGAAAAGTTGTATTATTAACAGGAGCAAGACAAGTAGGAAAGTCTACTTTTATTAAAGACATAAAAGAAGATAACAGAACATATATAACTTTAGATGATTTAGCTTTAAGAGATTTAGCACAAAATGACCCCAAATTATTTTTAATGAACTATGATGGACCGGTTATTATTGATGAAGTACAGTATGCGCCTAATTTATTTTCTTATATTAAAATGGACGTTGACGAAGCAAAAGAAAAAGGAAAATATTGGTTAACTGGTTCTCAAAAGTTTGAACTTATGAAAGATATTTCAGAATCTTTAGCAGGTCGGATTGGAATACTTGAAATGTCATCATTAAGTTTTGCTGAAAAAAAAGGTTTTAAATCCCATTTATTTAATCCTACAAAAATTAAAAATAATTTTACGGTAACTATAAAAGAAATATTTGAAGATATATATCGAGGTGGAATGCCAGAATATATAGTGGATAATATTGATAGAAATGATTTTTTCAATGATTATATTTTAACTTATTTAGAAAGAGACGTTAGAAATTTAACACAAGTGGGCGATTTAAATAGATTTAGAAAGTTTTTAATTGCTGTTGCAGCGAGAAATGGAGAAGTATTAAATTATAATTCTTTAAGCGAAGATGCCGATATTGATACAACTACGGCTAAAAGATGGATGTCAATACTAGAGGCTAGTGATATTGTTTATTTGTTAAAGCCTTACTTTAAAAGTGAACTTAAAAGGACTACTAAAGCCCCTAAAATAGTATTTTTAGATAGTGGTCTATGTGCTTATTTAAGTGGATGGAATAGTGTAGATAATTTAATGAACTCTAGTGTTTCAGGACATTATCTTGAAAGTTTTATAATTAGTGAACTTATTAAAAATAAAAGAAATAACGCCGAAACATTAAATTATAATATATATTTTTATAGAGATAGAGATGGTAAAGAAATTGATTTATTAATAGAACTTGATAATGTAGTTTATCCTTTTGAAATTAAAAAAACAGCTAATCCTAATAAAAGTATGATTAGTAATTTTAGTGTTTTACAAGAGGCTAATATTAATGTTGGTAATGGTGGTATTTTATGTTTTTATCCTGAGATATTGCCATTAGATGAAAATAATAAATCTTATCCTATTTCAGTTATTTTTTAAAACAACTTCGGTTGTTTTTTTATTTAATAAAAAAAGAGTAAAGTCTAAACTTCACTCTGTAATATGTTAGGCCGTAAAGGGTTGGCCTACTTGCCCATAAATAATATAGCATTATGAGCAAGATTTTATTAATCTGTCACTATATAAGGATTTGAGGTTGTTCCTTTATTATCCTCATTATAAAATATAAATTTAGTATCTGCCTTCAGATTTATTACCGGACGTACACCAGGTGCATTGTTGCCCACATAAGGTGCGCCGAGGTTGCCATTATCATCAACACGGAACACGTCAGCTGTACTGCCACTAAATTCAGATGGAGACATTGTCCAATAATAAGTTCCAGTGTTTAACCAATAACTTGTATTATTTTGTCCTGCAAATCCTCCGGCTAGTACTACTTCATCTGCTGTTATTAAGCCTACTGGATTTTCTAATTTATGATTTCCTTGATTTGAACTTTCTACTGTAAATAAGTCTTTATCTTTTTGAGCACATTTTAATGTTGGATTTTGTACCGTTCCCATACTTGTGCTATTTTTTTCCATAAATCTATCGTACGCTCCATAAATGGTAATATCTTTTCCGTAGCCAGTGTTCTTATAAATTGTACTTCCATGATTATTTGTTGCCACTTTTCTGTCATTGCAAAAGCCAGCATTTTCATCTATTTGACTTATATATGGTGTTTCATCTAATTTCGTACCAACAAACCATTCATCAACTTTCGTTGCTATATTACTTATATGCTCATTAGTATGAGTTAAATCATATGTTTTTTGACTTGCTGAACCATAGTAATATCCAACGTATGTATTATCTTCTGCGGATTTATTATACATTTTACTATTTAAGGCATTTACACCATTTTCTGTTGGTACTGGTCCTTCTCCGGCATAGATTAATCTTATTGTTCCATCACCATTTACTCGAATGATTCGCCACCATATATCTTCTCCTGTACTTGTTTGTCCAAATTTGACCCAGTTATTATTGGTTGTTCCTCTAAAATAGTAACTTTCACCATCGTCATCTGGGGCACTGCATATTAATTTTTGTGAAGTCTCTATTCCTGTTACTGTTACTTCTCCATTTTGTTCTGTTGGACAATTAGTTGATTTTAATTTTTTCATATCTGATAATAAATTTGCTCCTGTATATATTTTATCAAAATATAACTCACATTCTGTTCCACTTTTTGTTAATTTTTCAAAATATACTCTTTTATTTTTATAATCATACCCTGGTAATGCTTCATTATTACAGACACTCATATCTGGATTTATAGTATAACCACTTTGGGGTATGTCGTCTGTTTTTTCATACTTTCCATCTTCTTGTTCTATGTACGCTGCAATAATGTTAATGTCAGGTTTGGTATCACTGGCCTCGGCATTTATTACTCCATTAAATGAACCTCCTTTATCTTGTGGATATTGGTCATTATTTTCATTTGGATATTCGATTATGATATAATAATATACTACTTGTCCATCTGGGGTGGCATTGATAAATTCATCTTTGGCTAGTTCTACTTTTATACTTTCACTACTTGACCTTATTGTTCCGGTTGTTAATACCTCTCCCATTTGGCTTTCGTTTTTTATTTCACAAGTTTCATATAGTTTTCTTCCTCCACTTACTTGTTCATCATGTTTTTTACAAGTTGAACTTGTTTCGATTTGACTACTTGTTTTATAAACGGTGAATTTTAAATTTGTGGCTAAGGTATTATTTCCAGTCCATATTAAATTATAAGGTATTAGTTCATTATTACCTGTTGCTGTTACTTTAATTCTAGAAATATCTTTATGTCCTGGTAACATTCCTTCTGCATTAAAGTTTAACTCTCCTTCAACTTTTAGAGTTGCCCCATGGATATTAGCAGTTGTTACAGTAGTATTTGCTCCCTTTCCATCTAATAAGGTTCTTCCTACAAAATAAGCTAAAGCTATACTTACTGTTAGTAACATTACAAACACTACAACTATTATTTTTTTATTCTTTTTCATTTTCCCAACTTCCTTACCCTAGAATTTTCTAGTTTATATAAAAATTATAAACTGTGTTATTGTAAAAGTCAAGAAAAATGTTAATATATTAGCCACTTTTTAGCTTATATAAAATTTTTTTGAGAAAATTAAAATGGTGATTATATGAATTATGGTTACAATTTAAAATTAATTAGAACAGCTGAACTTATTTCTCAGAAAAAAGTAGCTGAAATGTTTGGTATTAGTCGGACAACATATAAAGAATATGAATTACAAAATGCTATTATTCCTATTAAGCATTTAATACTATTTTGTTCCTTTTTTGAAGTTTCTGTGGATTATGTTTTGGGATTTTCTAATAATGAAAAATATCCGAATGCTAATTATGAAGTAAATTTAAATAAAATGGGATTAAGATTAAAAGAATTTAGAAAAGAAAATAAATTAACACAAAATAGTTTAGCTTTAGAATTAAATATTGCTAGGTCAATATTATCTTTATATGAAAATGGTAAATTTTTAATTTCAACTCATCTCCTTTATGATATATGTAAAAAATATCATATTTCCGCGGATTATTTATTAGCTTTAATAGATACTCCTAAATATTTAGAAAAAAAATAATTGACTAAGATAAGCCAATTATTTTTTCTTTAAGATAAGTTCATAAGTTTGGGAATCTTTTAAATTACTTGGTAATAAAAGACGTAAGATTTCACCCCAGTTATTTACTTCAGTAGTAAAAGGATTATTTAATATAACTTCACTATTTTTTGCACGCAGATATATGTTATTAATAGAGGCCGTACTTAAAGACTTAATTGTTTTGGGGTTATCTTCAATCATATAACATACTTTTAAGGCCCGGCATAGTTTTACTTTATCTTTAATACTAAAGTATATATCATCATAAGGGATTTCGTTTTTAGTTAAAACTTGTTTTACTGCTTCTTTGGTTTCACTTTTAATTAAACCCCGAGACGTAATTAAATATATTTTGTAACCATGATATTTTAAAATAGTTAGGGCTTCTTTAACTAATGGAAGAGGACTAGTTTTAGAAGTAGCTAATAATAAATAATCGTTTAGAAATTTAGTCTGTTCTTCTTTAGTCCAGTTATATCTATTTAGATAATCAAATTCTTCCGGGTTTACTACCCCTTTTTTGTTTAATATTAAGAAATCATACATTTCGGCATAAGTATGCATTGTTCGTTCAAAATCTAATATTACGCCATCGATATCAATACCTAAAATCATTTTATTTCCTCCTAGTTCTTTGCCATGCTTCACTTATATAGGGACTTTCATAAAATTGGGCGTCTACAGTATAACCAGTTAGCCATTTAATCATTCTTACGTCAGAGGTAGTTAGGGGTTCTTTTATTTTTAAAATTTTGCCACTTATATGACTACAATCAGCCGTAGGAAATTCACAAATTTTTTGTTTTTTTAATATGCATTCGTGGTTTTTGGTTTCAATAATTTCGTAACTAAAAGGAATTAAATCAGTTAAGTTAGAATTAAGCTCTAAATTATTTTTGAAGGTAAAACATTTTTCTTTCATGGGGCATTTAAAACACCCTACTTCATTGGGACGGTAGTAATGGGCATTATAATCGCGGGGAAGATTATGGACATAGCTAAACAGACAAGAAGTTTTCCAAAAAATAGGAACTTCGTAAGTTTGGGCAAGATTTTCAAAAAGTTCTACTACTTTAGGGGCAATGATTTTTTTATGACCAAAACTATAACCGGGATAAGGTTTTAAGGGGATATTTTGTTCTTGCCAAATTTTGGTACTTTCCGGTTTTCCCTGTAAGCCGGAATAGCCTATTGCTAAGTGGTATTTTTGAGCTAATTTTAAAACTTTCATAAATACTTCCTTACTATCATTAACCTGATAAATAATCGGCCGAAATTCAATAGAGTATTTGTAATTGCTTTTTCTTTTAGTCGTGGTTTCTAAGTTCTTTTCAAAACGAACCATACTACTACCATCGAGATAGGAGTTAGTGCCAAAACAAGAAAAGGCAACATGAAGGTCTAAATTAAAAGGAATATCGGGGAATTTCGAAAAATCACCTTTTGTTATTAAAATAACAGGCCCTTTATGATTTCTTTTTTCTAATTCTTTTAAAATATGAACCGTATTATCTATTTGCAAAAGCGGGTCACCATAAAAAAGATTAACCGCCACAGGAATATTAGTTAAAGCTGGATTTATGTCCGTGGGATAAAGGTGATAATGTTTTTCTTCTTCTTTTTCGCCATTTAAACGGCAATATTTACAATCATAACAACAATTTAGGGAATCACCTAATAAATAAAAAGACTTAGCTAATAAAATATTTTCTTGGATTTTTAATTCATTCATAATTCTACACCTCTAGATAACTATAACATTTTTTGAAGATTTTGAAAAATATTATTTTGGCATAGATGTTATGACTTTTTTTCATAGCTATATTTTAAAGTTAGGCTTAATATAGTTTTTAATAAAATAGATAGGAGCTGTTGTTAAATATTGGGGAATATATACTAAATTAATGGTGGTTGTCGGTAATTTTTCTTCTAAATCTAAAAGAATTAATTCTTTACTTGCTAGTTCTTCTTTAACTAAATCTAAAATTAAATAACCGACTCCTAGTTGTTCTTTAATAGCACTAATAATCATTTCACTAGTATGAATATTTATAATATTATGAATACTTACTTGGTATTTATCTAAAACTGTATCTAATTCTTGACGGTTATTAGTTCCTTTAATAGGGAAAATTACGGGAATGTCTTCTAAATCTTTTAGTTTAGATACTTTTTTAGGTAAAAAATTAGGTAAAGCAACAAAGCCATTTTGAACTTCTTTTAACGGGATTATTTTTATGTCATTTAATTTAGTATTAATAGGAGACGTATCAATAATAAAATCGATTTCATGCCTTTCTAAAAGATTTAATAATTGGGAGGTGGATTTACTAATAATAGTTATTTCAATATTGGGATATTCTTTATGGAATTTGGCAATGTTAGAAAAGATAAAGAAAGAACCTATTTGGGATGGAACGCCAATAGAAATTTGACCTTTTTGCATTGTTTCACTTTCAAGCATAGCTCTTCTGGCGATAGCAAAGGTATTATAGGCTTGGTCAATATAAAATAGTAATTCTTTACCTTTATCAGTGAGGGTTATGCCTTTATTGGTGCGATAAAAAAGTTGAGTATTTAAGTTACTTTCTAATTTTTTTAGAGATTTACTGACGGCCGATTGGGAGATATAGTTTTTTTCGGCACATTTAGAGATACTTTTATATTGGGCAGTTTCATAAAAAGTTTTATAAAGATTGAGGTTAATATCATTTTTAGTCATTTTAAACACCTTACTTACTTAAATTTTTTGTTAATAGTTCATTTCTTATTTTATTTAGCATTAATATTCTTTTTATAATTTCATCGGGATTACTGGCCAAAACTAAGGCATATTGCATAGTTAGAAGTTCATGGGCTAACTCCAGATTTTCAACATTTTGGGGATTTATTAATATATTATAATTATTAATTAAATACATGATATGGCAAATAAACTCAGGATGATAATTAAGGCGAAGTAATATTTTTAGAGTTAAATTTGGGTCAAGATTATGGAATAAGAGTGCCATTTTAACGGCAATATTAGAAGTAATAGCAGTTCTTAAAGCAATAAGCGTGCGTTTTCTAAGGGTTTCATCAAGGCTTTCTAGTTCGGGAATTAGCTTTAATAAATAGGATAAATGGGGTCCATATGTGTTAGTTATAAGGATTTCTTCAAGATTTTTGGGAATTTCTGTCATAAATATGTCCTTTCGTTTTAATTTATTATAGCATATATTTTTAATTAGTGATATAATTATTATGCAAGTGGAGGTGGACTCATGAAAACAATAAAGAAAAATTTACCTGATGGCGTTAGAAAACAATTCGGTCTTGTTAAAGGGGTTAAAGTTAGATTTGTTAATAAGAACTTAGATAAAAAGAAAAAAGCTAGTAAATAATTTAAATTTTACTAGTTTTTTGTTGCTTTAATAATTTGAAGGCAAATATTAAACCAATTAGAGCACTTACGAAAAAGAGAAATAAATCATAAGAAGAAGAATCAAAAAATATAATACTAATAATATTCATAATGAGGACTATTAATAAAAGGCCATTTAGAATAAATAAAGTTTTAAGACATTTTTTCTTATATAAAATATAATTTAAAATTAGAGATAGAATATACATTAGATAACCATAACAAAACATTAAAAATAAAGTAAATGTTTGCCTAGCTATTTCATCAATCGTAGTAATATTATTATAAAGACCCGCGGCCATAGAACTAATACTAACATAGGCTGAATAAATAAAATAAATAACTGGGATAATAAGAATTAAACTTAAAAAGATAGTTTTTAGAATAGTTTCTTTAGTATGCTTTTTTTCATAGATTTTTTTTATTTCTAAAGTATTATCTTTATTTAAATTTAAAATAGTTTCAATATTAGTATCTAAGGCTTTAGTAAGCAATATTAATATTTCAATATTGGGGATACTTCTATTAGTTTCATAACTACTAATGGTTTTGGGGGAAACATTAATTAATTTGGCTAATTCCTCTTGGGTAAGATTTTTACTTTTTCGGATGGTGGCAAGATTATTTCCAATATTCACTTCTTTTACTCCTTTCTTGTTTTAGCTTAACATATTTTAGGAAAGAAAGCACTCTAATTATTGTAGAATTAGAGATGAAAGTTCATTTTACCCTCATTAAAGATACGTTCATCCATAAGTTTTAGGTTGGGAGATACAAGAGGCTTAAAGGCCATATGCTTTAAAATATCTTTTTCTAAATCAATACCGGGGGCAATTTCAATTAATTCTAAACCTTTTTCAGTTAATTTAAAGACCGCTCTTTCTGTAACATAGGTTACCTCAATATGATTTTTTAAAGCGTTTTTACCACTAAAAGTGATTTGCTCAACATGTTTTAAAAATTTATCTTTGGTGCCCTCAGTTACGATTTCTAATTTATTATTAGTGATTTTTTCAACAAGATGGCCGTTAGTAAATGTACCCATGAAGATAATTTTTTTAGTGCTTTGGGTAATATTAATAAAACCGCCAGGGCCAGTGATACGGGGACCAAATGAGGAGACGTTAACATTACCTTCTTCATCAACTTGGGCTAGGCCTAGTATGGCCATATCTAGGAAACCGCCATTATATAAATCAAAAGTTTCGGCGGTAGGAATGATAGAATCAGCATTAAAACTAGCTCCAAAGGCCACTCCTCCAATAGGCATACCGCCCATAGGGCCACATTCAATTGATAAAGTTAATTTATCTAAAAAGCCTTCTTCGGCGGCGACTTTGCCAACCATATCAGGCATTCCGACGCCTAAATTGATAACATATCCAGCTTGTAGTTCCATGGCAGCCCGGCGACCACATATTTTGCGTTCAGTTAAAGCTTCAGGTGGAAGTTTAGCTAAGGGGACTTTTTTATCTCCCGTTAATTCCGGACGATAAATCGGAAGGTTGTAGTCACCTAGACTAGTATCAGGTTTTGCTACTACAACATAATCGACAAGAGAACTATGGATTAATACATCCTTCGCACGTAACTCGCCATATTCTTTAATTGCTTCAACTTGAACAATAACTATACCGCCCGAATTATGGGTAGCAGCGGCCATATTATATTGTTCACCTAAAACTGCTTCGTGCTCAAAACTAATATTGCCGGCAGTATCAGCATACGTAGCTTTTAAAAGGGCAATATTAATAGGGAAGGTTTTATAAAAAAGATAGTCCTTATTATTAATAGACATTAATTCAACGATGGGTTCTTCTTTGTGAGCTAAAGCATTAGCACAACACCCTTCCATACGAGGGTCAGCGCAAGTATCAAGGCCAATATGAGTAATAATACCCGGTTCCCCTCCCGCAATAGCCCGAAGGAGATGATTTAAAACCCCGAGAGGAAGCGCAAAAGCTGGAAACTCATTGTTGCCGATTGCTTCACCAAATAATTTACCCATGCCTAAGTGGGCACAGATAGCTTTTCCAACTAAGCCTTTTTTGCTAAGTTTATTCATACCCACATAATCTTTAGTTAGATTGCCAGGAGAAATACCGGTAACGACTGTTATGTTTTTAGGATAATTATTTTGTTCATAAGATACTTTTATGGCTTCTAATAAAGCTTCGGGCGAACCAGAGCCACCACTTCCAGAGATAGCAACAGTATCATTATCTTTAATATATTTAGTTATGTCATTTGCCGAAATAATTTTCAT
>CANQHB010000017.1 GCA_947623755.1 uncultured Bacilli bacterium
GGATAATTAATTTTAATAACTCTATTTTTATCTAAATTTTCATATTTATAAATTACTTCGTTATTAACGTCTAATCCCACAATATCAATATTTTCTTTCATAAAATAAGTATGAATAGAATTACATTTGGGAATTAATAACCCATAATTAATATTTGTCTTACCCATTAATCCTTTAAGTCTTTTATAAAAAGAATTAGCAACGACAATTTGATACTTTTCCTTATTAGTTTTTAAATACATAATATCACCTATTACATTGTATCACATATTCCTAAAAAATATGATAAATAACTTTCTAAAAATTGACTTTTTACCCAATTTATTATATGATTATTATGATAAGGGTGAAAGTTATGAATAAGCGAGGTCAAGCATTAGTTGAATATATACTTATTATAGCACTCATAAGTGTCATTGCAATTGCACTCGTGAATTATTTTGGTGGCTATTTAAAAGACGCTATTACCAAAACTTCTTGTAGCTTAGTTGACGAAGAATACGTTAAAGGTGATAAACCTGGAGAAGCTAAATGTCTTGAAAAAAAGGCCCAAGAAGAATAATTTTTACTTTTATAAAAAGGGGATAACCATGAAAAAGAAAGGTCAAGCACTAGTTGAGTTTATTATTATCTTACCGCTAGTTTTATTACTTCTATTAGGAATTGTTGATATTGGTAAAATATTATACACTAAAATAACTTTAGAAGATACGATGAGTGAAGTCGTAACATTGTATGAAAATAATAAAACTCCCGAAGAAATCTTAGAAGAATTAGATTTACCCAAAACTACTTTAACCGTAAAAGAAAAAGACGAATATTTAAATCTAACTTTAACTAAAGATATTTCGATAATAACTCCGGGCTTAAATTTAATTTTTAAAAATCCCTATAAATTAACTGTTATGAGGAGTATTTTAAATGAAACTCAATAAATCCGGTCAAGTTCTTGTTTTATTTGTCATTCTTTTACCTTTAATAATTCTTCTTTTTGCTTTTGTTGTGGATATTGGCTTAATTAGAACCAAAGAAACCAAACTTGAAAATATTACTCGAATGGTTATTAAAGATGAACTTAAAACCGGTTCTCCTAATGCTAATCGCATAAAAAAGGTGCTTACTAAAAATGGCATTCCAACCGAAAACATAGAAATAACTTATGATTCTGCTAAATTAAATATAAAAAATACCACTCAAGTAAATAGTATTTTTGGTAAAATAATAAATATCAACAGTTATGATATCAAAATTAATTTAACAGGTTATATAAAAGATAATAAAATCTTAATTGAATAAAAAAGTGGGTGAAAAACATGAATAGTAAAGGCGTATCAATCTGTATTACTTCCGCTAAAGGTGGAGTAGGGAAAACTATCACTACTTTAAACTTAGCTGGTTTATATGAAACTCTAGAGAAAAAAGTCTTAATCATTGATTTTGACCTAGCAAGTGGAGGGATAGCAACAGCCTTAAATCTTGACGTTAATAAAAGTATCTATAACTTTGTTGATGATTACAATAACAATCGCTATAAAGAATTTAAAAACTATATTAGTTCTTATGATAAATACATTGATATTTTAGCCTGTCCTAAAGACCCTCGCCAAGCCAGTAAAATTGATTCTAAATATGTTGAATTAATTATTGATAAAGCTGTTTACAATTATGATATAGTCCTAATTGATACTAACCATATTCTAAGTGATATTAATATTTCTACGTTAGATTTAGTTGATAAAATCTTATTCTTAGTTACTAATGACCCTTTAGATTTAAAGAATTTACGCAGTTTAATTACCATCTTACAAGATATTAATTATAACAATTATAAAATTATCTTAAATGAAAGTGTTGCCCCCTTTAAAAAGTATTTTAGTCTTTATGATATCAAAAATATTATCAATGCCAATATTGATTATGTCATATCCGACAGTTTTTATATAAAAAACATTGATAATATTATCATGTCTGGCAATATTATTACTTTAGATTCAAAAATGCCTAATATTTTTAGCAAAGATTACACCACTCTTATGCAAGTAATCACCGATATGTATAATGAGGAGGAATCTAAATGAAACAAAGTTTAAGAGACGCTTTTGATATTAAAGTAAAAGATAAGAAAATTAATATTATAAGTGATTATGAAATATTTAAAGATAAAAAACTGCTTGATAAATTACGTACAGAAATAGTTGAAAACTTAATTGATAAAGAAATGCCTAAAGATACTTCTTTAAATGAATGGATTAATGATTTAATAGATAAAACTGTGGAAGGCTATGATTTATCTAACTTAGAACGTAGTCATTTATTTAATTTAATTGATAATGAAATTAATGGCTATGGGCCTATTACTGAACTATTAAATAGTAAAAATATTACCGAAATTATGATTAATTCTCCTAATGAAATATATATTGAAATTGATGGGGTCATAACCAAAGATGATAGTATTTCTTTCATTAATGATGAACACATAATAAGAACAGTTCAAAGACTAATTGAACCTTTAGGCCGAACTATTGACGCGACTAATCCTATGGTCGATTCTAGATTAGAGGATGGTTCCCGTATTAATGCCGTTATTCCGCCTTTATCTACTAAAGGCCCAGTTGTAACTATTAGAAAGTTTAAAGAATCAATGTCTAATATTGATGAATTAATTAGAATTGGTACGCTTACCCCTTATATGGCTCGTTTTTTAGAAGCCGCTGTAAAAGGTAAATTAAATATGGTTATTTGTGGTGGTACTGGCTCAGGTAAAACAACGCTTTTAAATGTCTTAAGTAGTTTTATTGGTGATGAACGGATTATCACTATTGAGGACGCGGCCGAATTAAAATTAAATCAATCGCATGTTATCTCTTTGGAAACTAAAACCATGAATTATACTAATAATAATGAAATTACTATTCGGGATTTAGTTATTAACAGTCTTCGTATGCGTCCCGACCGGATTATTGTTGGCGAAGTAAGAGGTAAAGAAGCTTTTGATATGTTACAAGCTATGAATACTGGTCATGATGGTTCTCTTACTACTATGCATGCTAATGGACCAAGTGACGCTTTAAATCGTTTAGAAACTATGGTTTTAATGGGAGGTTTTGAAATCCCCGTAAAAGCTGTAAGAGAATATATTACTAGTGCTATCGATTTAGTTATCAATATTGAAAGAATGAGTGATGGCAAACGTAAAGTAACCAGTATTAGTGAAATAGAAGGAATTCATGATGGTGAAATTAAATTAAAAGAAATATTCGCCTTTAAACAACTAGGTTTAACTGAAAAAGGGGAAGTAGACGGAGAATTTATTCTTTATGATGGCATACCTAAAGTATATCAAAAAATCAAAGCTCATGGTATTTTAGATATTGAAGATATATTTTATCCTGATAACCAAGAACCATCCCCTTTAAATAAAGTACCTCAACTTCCTGAAAAAGAAATTATCCCTGATAAAAAACCTGAAATATTATATTATAAAGGTAAATATGAAGGAATAGGACCCAAAATAGAATAGAGGAGTAAACATGTTGGGAGTAAGATTATTACAAATTATCTTAATAATGGCAATTGTTGGAGTAATCATATATTTACTTCGTCTTTCTTATGCTTTAAAACTCGAAAAAAGAATTGCAAAATTTTCTATTACTTCCAAAAATTATCATTCCCATTCTATCTTTGATAATATCTTAAATTATCTGTGGCGGATTGTTAATAAATTTAGCCATATTTTAACTAAATCTGTTGTTTTAAGTAAATGGGCAACTAAATATAATAAATACATCGATTATGAAGAACGTAATAAAAAAAGTGGTATGTCCTATATTTCTTTTAAAATATTATTAAGTCTTTTTGTGCTTATTTTAAGTCTTATAACTTGCTTATTCCACAAAGTTAATTTTAATATAATGTTTTTCTTAAGTTTATTTCTAATAACTTTCTTTATTCCTGATATATTTTTACATTTAAGCTATAATCGTAAACGTAAAAAAGTCGAAGATGATTTATTGAAGGCCATAATTATTATGAATAATGCTTTTCAAAGTGGTCGTAATATTATGCAAGCAATAGAAGTAGTAAAAAATGAATTAGATGGACCAATTCAAGATGAATTTAAAAAAATTTACTTAGATATGACTTATGGTTTAAGTATCGATACTGTTTTTGAACGTTTTTATGAAAGAGTAAAACTAGAAGACGCTAAATATATTACTTCTTCTTTAACTCTTTTAAATAAAACGGGTGGGGATATCATTAAAGTTTTTGCTTTAATAGAAAAATCTTTCTTTGATAAAAAGAATTTAAAAAATGAATTAAATAGCCTAACGGCAACCAGTCGCTTCATGTTTAAATTACTTATCTTTTTACCATTCATTTTTATCTTGTTAATCTATGTCTTAAATCCGACGTATTTTAACCCTTTATTTACAACGCCATTTGGTCTTATTGTCTTAATATTTACTATCTTACTTTACGTTTTATATATACTCGTTGTTAAAAAAGTTTTGGAGGTGGACTTATGATGAATAATTTTACATCCAAAATCTATTTAGATAAAACTATTTCTCGTATTCTTACTAAAACACGGAAATTAGGTCTATATGATGAAAAAAGTGTTATTACTTTCTTAAATACTCGTCTTATACTAACCCTTCTAATTTTTACAATTGTCCTAATTTTATCTCCGGTAGGCTATATTCTAGCTCCAGTCTTAGCGATTGCCTTTTATTGCATAAGCGAAATCATAGTCTTAGATTATCCAATTAAAAAACGCGGTCAAAAATTAGAAAAAGAAGCGCTATTCTTTTTTGAAGTTTTAGTACTTACTCTAGAAGGTGGACGTAATTTACAACATGCGCTATCTCTTACCGTTGATAATATCGACTCCGAAATATCTAACGAATTTAAAAAAACTCTAGAAGAAGTAAAATTAGGTAAAAGTCTTAATGAAGCTTTAGAATCCATGAAAAAAAGAATCCCTAGTGACGCTATAAATAATTCCCTTTTAAATATGATTGAATCTAACACCTATGGTAGTAGTATAATAGATTCCATGTATAATCAAATTGAATTTTTACGACAAAAACAATTACTTGATATTAAAGCTGAAATTTCTAAATTACCCACCAAAATAAGTATTATAAGTGTATTATTTATTATTCCCATCATGCTTTTAATAATACTTGCTCCCGTTTTAATAAATTATATTATGGGTTTATAATTTTAAATTAGCAATATTTTTTAAAGTATTATAATCGATAAAGTGTTCAATTTTTTCTACTTGTTCTAACCTAAATTTATCTTTATTTAATGCTTTTAAAAAATTAGTTAAAACTTCATGGCGATAAAACAAATATTTTCCTACTTTAAACCCTTTATTTGTAAGTCTTAAATTATTTTTATAGTTACTTACCAAATTAATATTTTTAAGTTTACTAATCATCTTACTACAAGATGATTTTTTAATATTAAGTAAACTACTTAAACTTGTAATAGTTAAATCTTTCTTTTCTAAATATTGTCGATAAATCATTTCAATATAATCTTCCATCGCATAAGTAATCTTCTGATTATTATGTAAATAGTTAGTCAAAGTAAAAAACTCTTCATTCATATAACACAATCCTTTATTTAACATATATTAAAGTAGTTGTTAGTTTAAGGAAACTAATAAAATATATTAAAGGAGTATAAAATAAATGATTACTTTAAACACTATAAATTTTAATGATACTGTAATAATAAAAAATATAACCGGAGAGGAAACTTTAAAAAGGCGTTTATTAGATTTAGGCTTTATTCCAGAATCCAAAGTTACTTGTCTTTTAATTAGTCCTTTTAAAGACCCTAAAGCTTATCAAATTAACAATAATTTAATTGCCCTCCGTAATATTGACGCTAAAAATATTGAGGTGGAATATGAATAATATTAAAGTTGCTCTAATTGGAACCCCTAATGTCGGTAAATCCACCATCTATAATGCTTTAACTAAAAATCATGAACATACTGGTAATTGGGCTGGTAAAACAGTTGATTTTACGAAAGGCGAGTGTATTTATAATAATACTAAATATACTTTTTATGATTTACCTGGGACTTATTCTTTAATTTCCAAATCAGAAGAAGAAACCATTGCCACCGATTTTATTTGGTCCCAAAATTTTGACGTGGCCGTGGTTGTCTGTGACGCGACTAGTCTTGAAAAGGGGATAAATCTTGTTTTCCAAACTGAAGAAATTTGCCATAAAGTCGTGGTGTGCGTAAATTTAATTGATGAAGCCAAGAAAAAAGGCATTCATATTAATACCAATCTTTTATCTAAAAATTTAAATTTACCCGTTATAACAACTAGTGCTAAAGATAAAGTAGGCTTAGAAAAATTATTAGTTGCTATCCAAAATGCTTCCGAAAAAGACTACTTAAATATTGATTATGGTCCTCTAGAGCCAAAGATTAATGATATTATTACTGAGATTAATCCCACAACCCAGAATAAAAAATGGATTGCTCTAAGAATCCTTGATAATAATAACCATTACTTAGATAAATTTAATACTGAAAATTTATTAAACCTCGGTCCTAAAACGAAAGAAGCCAAAACAAGTTTAGCTAATGTTGATATTAGTCTTGAAATAGTTATGCACCTTATGAAAGAAATTAAAATTAAATTAAAAAATGTTATAACTTATCAAAAATTAAATTATAATTCTCGCGAGAGAAAAATTGATAAAATCTTAACTAGTAAAATTTGGGGCATACCCATTATGCTTTTATTCTTATTTCTTATTTTTTATTTAACTATTATTGGTGCTAATTATCCCTCAGATTTATTATTTAAATTTTTCTCTTCTTTAGAAGATAATTTAACTAATCTTTTAAATTTCTTTTCTTTACCTCATGCTATTATTGATTTACTTGTAAATGGAGTATATAAAACTCTCTATTGGGTAGTTAGTGTTATGCTTCCACCCATGTTAATTTTCTTTCCTCTTTTTACTTTTCTTGAAGATTTAGGAGTCTTACCTCGAATTGCTTTTAATATGGACCGAGCTTTTAATAAATGTCAAGCCTGTGGTAAACAAGCCTTAACTATGTGTATGGGAATAGGCTGTAACGCGGTCGGGGTAACTGGCGCTCGCATTATTGATTCCAAAAGAGAAAGAATGATTGCTATCTTAACCAATGTCTTTATGCCCTGTAATGGTAAATTTCCTACTTTAATTGCCATTATTACAATGTTTTTTGTTGGTCTTTCTAATAAATATGGTTCTCTTCTTTGTGCTTTAATTTTAACTGGTTTTATTTTTTTAGGTATTTTAGTAACTTTTCTAGTTAGTTATCTTTTATCCATTACCTTATTAAAAGGGGAGAAATCCAGCTTTACTTTAGAATTACCGCCATATCGTATGCCAAAAATTTTATCTACCATCACTTACAGTCTAAAAAATCGGGCTATTTTTGTTTTAAGCCGTGCGGTTAAAGTAGCTATTCCCGCCGGTATTGTCATTTGGTTAATTGCCAATATTTCAATTAATGGTAATTTACTTCTTCATTATCTAAGTAACTTTTTAAATCCATTTGGTAAATTATTAGGCTTAGATGGAGTAGTAATACTAGCTTTACTTTTAGGGTTTCCCGCTAATGAAATTGTTATTCCTGCTTTATTAATGTGCTATTTAAAAACTTCGTCTTTAATCGATTTTGAAAGTTACGCTGTTTTAAAAAATATTTTAGTTCTTAATGGTTGGACCATTAAAACCGCGATTTGTTTTCTAATTTTAATGATGTTTCATTATCCCTGCAGTACTACTATTTTAACCATTAAAAATGAAACTAAAAGCAATAAATTTACTCTTTTAGCTTTTATTCTTCCGTGTTTAATTGGAATAAGTTTATGTTTATTAATTAACTTAATTTTCTAATTTTATCTATTAATAAATTTTTAATTATTTCATCTTCTAATTTATTAATACTAAATGTTTTAGAACCAGCATAATTTAGAGAAGTACCACAATGATAAATTGTTTGGTTATCAATTATTAGATAACGGTCATGAAAAGTATCATTATAAATAATATTTAGATTATGATATTGTTCATGATACTTTTTTATATCTAAATTATTTAATAGACTTTTTGTTTTGGTAATTAATATAACTTTGGTAGAAATATTTTTTATCATATCCAAAACTGTTTTATCGGCATACGAATCAATTATAACGAGTTCTTCTTTAGCAAGTTTCATAATATCTACTAATTTAGAATAAGCGTCATATATTTCTCCGTTAAAATAAATTAAATTATTTAACTCTTTTGCTTTAAATTTTTGAAATAATTCCCTTATTTGTTTATCATGCAAACTTAAATGTTCATTTATATTGTTTATACTTAAATAAAGTTTATTATTTTCTATTAGATAATTTTTCATTAAAACAAAAGTGTCCATAATTGCCATACTTACTCTTGTAGCAACCGGAGTTTTTAAAACTGTCGCCAACATATAAAGTCCTTGTTCGGTAAAAACTCGTGGTTGATATCTTCTACCACCATAATTATTCCAACTTGAGGTCAAAAATTTTGACCTCAAGTTTTCAAATTCTTCTTCGGTTATAATAAAAGTATATCTTTCTGGAAATTTTTCGGGGTTATTTTTAACAGCTTGATTAATTTCTTTAGTCCCATTTTTACATTCATAAAGCATAGCTAAATCCTGGTCAAGCATTACTTGAATACCTCTTACTTCATAAATTAAATTCTCAATTTTCCGCGTATTTACAGGGCTTAGAAGCCTACTTGCATTTCCTTTTATTTGAAAATTAGTCTCTATCTTTTTAAATATTAAATCTTTATTTTCTACTTTTATAAGATTATTTAACTCTCTTATTCCTTCTAAAGTAAAAACATTTGGTAAGTATTTATTATGTTCTCCTCGACCATTTTTTAAGGTTCCATTTTGGCACCTTAAAAGATAAAATTCTTCTTTAGTTAATCGAAAAACTTTGGATATAAACATACTCTCATGTCTTATTACTATTCTATTAAGATTTTTCGTTTCCATTTGATAAAGACAAGCTAAGTCACTATCAAGAATTACTAACTTTCCTCTTACCTCATAAATTTTATCTTTAATGTTTTCTTTTGATATTATTATTTCCTGCATTATCAAAACCTCCCTTACTGTCCAAAATTATTATATCAAACAATTGTATTATTGTCAAATTTTGGAATAATAAACTTTAGGGTATAAATTCTTTAAAAAATGTATTATAATAAACATGTGATGATTATGTTTGATTTTATAGATACTTTTATAGATAATGCTCTAGCCACTCTAGGCATATGGGGTCCAGTCGTGGGCTGTTTTTGCATATTAATCGAGTCAATGCTTCCCATTTTACCCTTATTTGTCTTTATAACCTTAAACTTTTTAGCCTTTGGTAATATTATCGGTTTTCTTATTTCTTGGTTATTCACTTGTTTAGGCTGTCTAATTTCTTTCTTTTTATTTCGAAAAAAAGTTCAAACCATTTTATATCGTCATTTAAAGGATAGGGGAATAATTAGTGAACATACCATAAATATTATTACTAATCTAAAATTTGAACAATTAACCACTATTATTGCTATTCCTTTTACACCGGCTTTTCTAGTCAATATCGCCGCTGGTCTATCCGAAATGAAAACCAAAAAATTTATTTTAGCCTTAGCTATCGGTAAAATATTCTTAGTTTATTTCTGGGGCTTTGTCGGAGTAAGTCTTGTTGAAAGTATAAAAAATCCCATATATTTAGTAAAAGTAGCTATTTTATTATTAGTAGCCTATATCTTAAGTTTTATAATTAATAAAAAATTCCAAATAACTTAAAAAGGAGGTCTAGTTTATGGATTATATTATTATTGGTTTATTAGGAGTAACAATTATTTTATTGTTAGTAATTTTATTTAAGAAAAATGATAGTAAAGATGGCGTTATTACGGAACGCTTAGGTAAATTAGAAGTAAGTTTAGTAAAAGAAATAGGTGAGTTTAAAGTTAATTTTGCTAGTGACATTAGAAAAGATTTTGATTCTTTAAATGAAAAAATAGACCGTAAATTAACCGAAATTAACACGAAAGTAACGGAAAGATTAGATGAATCTTTAGAAAAAACTAATAAAACCTTCGCTAACGTTCTAGAACGTTTATCCAAAATTGATGAAGCTCAAAAGAAAATTGATGGTCTAAGTAGTGATATTATTTCTTTACAAAGCATTTTAACTGACAAAAAATCTCGGGGAATCTTTGGCGAAGTTAATTTAAGCTTTATTTTAGAAAATGCCTTTGGCACCGAAAAAACTGGAATTTATGAACTCCAACATAAAATGAGTAATGGCTTTATCGTTGATGCTTTACTGTATGCTCCATCACCTCTTGGAACCATTGCCATTGACTCCAAATTTCCTTTAGAAAACTATGAAAAAATGACCGATAAAAAATTAAGTGCCGATGAACGCAATCTCGCTTTACGAAATTTTAAACTGGATTTTAAAAAACATATTGACGCGATTAGCACTAAATATATTATTCCTGGTGAAACTGCCAGTGAAGCCATAATGTTTTTACCAGCCGAGGCTATCTTTGCCGAAGTAAATGCTTACCATGAAGATTTACTTAACTATGCTTATAATAAAAAAGTTTGGATTACTAGTCCCACCACTTTAATGAGTACTCTAACGGTTATCGAAATGATTTTAAAAAATATGGAACGTGATAAATATGCTAAAGTAATCCATGATGAATTAAATAAATTATCTGTTGAATTTGCACGTTATAAAGACCGTTGGGATCGTCTTGCTCGGAGCATTAATACTGTATCTAAAAATGTTGAAGAATTAAATACCACTAGTGAAAAAATATCTAAACGTTTTGATTCTATAAATAGGGTAGACGTTGATAAATTAATTGCCCCAAACGAGGAAGATGAACTAATATCTAATTAGTTCATTTTACATATTATTGTCTAGTAAATGTCGAAAATTATCAAAATTATTGAGTATTTTTCCTAAACAATATATAATGAAGATGGAGAGTTTGGAAGGTAAGAGCTAGTTAACATCTTTTGTTAGAAAGATTTTACCTTGTTCTCCTTAATCTTGCAATAAAAAAAGGATATTAGTTGTATCCTTTTTTAAATTCTTAAAATTTCCTATATAATCCAATAGCTTTCCCTAAAATAGTGACATTATTTAAAATAATTGGCGCCATCGTATCATTTTCTGGTTGTAACCGAAAATGGTCTTTTTCTTTATAAAAAGTTTTTAAAGTAACTTCATTTTGTTCAGTCATCGCTACCACTATATCACCATTTCGAGCTGTACTTTGTTTTTGAACAATTACCACATCCCCATCAAATATTCCGGCATTAATCATAGATTCACCACTTACATTTAAAGTAAATATTGTTTCCTTAGCTGGTATTAAAGAGGCTGGTAAAGTGAAAAATTCATTTGGTCTTTCTATTGCTTCAATTGGTGAACCGGCTGTAACTTTTCCTAAAAGTGGCACTTTTATTAATTCTTCGTCCTTTTCTTCATATTCGTTATCAACTAGAATTTCCATTGCCCTAAATTTATTGTTATCTACTTTTAAATATCCTGCATTACATAATTTTTTTACATGAGTGTGAACTGTCGCTGGACTTGACAACCCTAAACCTTTTCCTATTTCCCTGATAGATGGGGGATAACCATGTTCTGCCGTAAATTTTTTAATAAAATCTAAAACATTATTTTGTTTTTCCGTAATTTGTTTTAATTTTTCCATAAGATATTTTACCTCCAACTACATAATAACACAAAAACAATTGCTTGTCAAACATTTGTATTTTGTAAATTACTTAATCTTTCTTTTATTTAAATATCTCCACAGTTTAAAACTTTTATTATTACTCTAAAATTACTTTACACATAAAAAAGCCCCTTAAATCTTTAACTTGCAAAATTTATTGTCAAATTACTTCAAAAAGTATTGAGCGAACACATGTATTTGCGATATAATGTTCGTGTAAGGAAGAGGTGTTAATATGAAAAAAGTTTTATTAAATTATGGAGGTACTATTTTATTTTACTTAGTCATTTTTGTTGGAGTAGTGTTAGTAAGTAATAAAATATCTTATATTGAAAGTAAAAGTAATAATATTACGCCAACTAGTGTAACTAGTAAATAGAAAGATTAATAAAAAGACTATTTTGTGTTATAATAAAAAGGAGGTGCATTATGGAATACAAAAAATATACTTATCCTTCTTTTAATATTTATACAATTAAAACTGACCGCTTTAAAACAGTTAACATGGAAATAATCTTTCGCGAAGAAGCCAAAAAGGATGAAGCCTTAGCCCAAACTATGCTTGCCGACCTTATGACTGATTGTTCCAATAAATATCCCAATCGTAAAGATTTAGTCAAAAAATTAGAAGAATTATACCAAGCCAACTTTTATGGCGTTGTAAATAAAACCGGTAATGTTTTTATGACTTCTTTTGTTCTTAGTTTTTTAAATCCTAAATATGTTAAAGAATCGAGTTATTTAGAAGAAATCATAAGTCTACCCTTTGAAATGATTATTAATCCTTTTATTAATGCCAAAGAATTTGATATTAAGAATTTTAAAATCGTTAAAAATCGAATTCATGATGAAATCTTAAGTATTAATGAAGATTTAAGCCGGGTGGCTATTAAAAAAGCTTTAAGCTTACTGGCTAAAGATAGTCCCAGCAGTTATGGAGTAATGGGTTCTTTAGAAGAATTAGAAGAAATAACTCCTAAAAAACTATATCAAGCCTATGAAAAACTAATCAATAGCAATTGTGATATTTTCTTAATTGGAGATATAGACATGGATGAAGTCGCCAATTTAATTTTTAAATATTTTAAAAATCCCGTTATTAAAAATCAAGAATTTAATCTTTATGTCGAAAACAAACCTCCTAAAAAAGTAAAAAAGGAAGTTGCCCCAAGCCAATTCTTAGAAACCAGTCTTGTAAATATTTACAGTCTAAACAATTTAACTGAAAAAGAAAAGACTATAACCTTTAATTTTTATAATTATATCCTTGGTGGAGGAGGCTTAAATTCTAAACTCTATCAATCTCTAAGAGAAAAAAATTCTCTATGTTATGGTATTAAAAGTCTCTATTTAAAATATGATAATCTTCTTTTAGTCGAAACATCGATTGATAAAAAAGACCTTAAGAAAGCGACTAAATTAATTAATGCCGCTTTTAAAGAAATGCAAGAAGGTAAATTTACCGAAGCTAATCTTAAAAATGCCGAAGAAAATTTTATATTTTCGCTTAATTTAGCTTTAGATAATCCGGCCGGTATTATTAATAACTATGTCTTTAATGTTTTTGATAATCTTCCTCTAATTCCCGAACGTATCAAAATGATTAAAGGTATAACCAAAGAAGAAATCATCGCCGTCGCCAAAAAAGTAAAACCCAATATATCATTTGTTTTAGAAGGAGAGAACCACGATGGAGAAAATTAAAATAAACGGAATTGATGAAATTATCTATTATACTGAATCTAAAGCAGGCCTTCCTATATATATATGGAAAAATGCCTATTCTAAAAGCTTTTATTTATCCCTAAATGTTAAATATGGCTCTATTGATACTGAGTTTAAAATCAAAAATAAAAAATACACAGTCCCAAATGGTATTGCTCATTTTATGGAACATATTAAATTTAATGTTTCTAAAGACGAAACGGCCAATGATTTATTTGACCCTCTAGGCAGTGATATTAATGCTTTTACTACTTACCGTTATACCAGTTATTTAGTTTATGGTACTAGTAAACTATCTGAAAATTTACAAAATCTTTTATATTATGTTTACAATCCTTATTTTACTAAAGAAATTTTAAAAAAAGAAAAGGGTATAATTGAATCCGAAATAAATATGGGCAAAGACCAACCTTTTAACTGTTTACATAATACTTTTAACCAGTGTATTTATCATAAGGAAAAATATCGCAACTTAATCTCCGGCGAAATCGATGATATCAAAGACATAACTTTAGAGGACATTAACCTTATATATAATACTTTCTATCATCCTAAGAATATGTTTTTAATTGTAACTGGTAATGTTAATCCTTATGAAATAGAAAAAATAGTTAATGATGAACTTGCCAAAAAAGAGATAAAAGAATATGTTAATCCTGAAATCATCAAAGAAAAAGAACCTAAAACCGTTTTTAAAGAAGAAGAAATTATTTCTGCTAATGTGGAAGTAGCTAAAGCTAAAATAGGCTTAAAACTAGACCGTAAATTATTCAAAAATTATGATTTAGTCAAATTAAACATTATCTTAAGTATTATCTTAAACAGTAATTTTGACGATTCAACTGACTTAAAAGAAGAACTTTTAGAAGAAGAATTAATTACCTTCCTAAATACTTCCCGATATGTTGGAGATGATTATGTTATTTTTGATATTACTTTAGAAAGTAAATATATTGATGAAGCCATAAAAAGAATAATAGAGGCTTTAAATAACCTTACAATTGATAAAGATACTTTAAAAAGAAAAGTTAATTCTTCGATATCAACTTTAATTTTAAACTATGAAGACGTCGAAAGTGTTAACAACTTAATTCAGAATTATATTATCTATTATCATGATTTAATTCCTAATTTAAAAGATATTTATGAAAGTATTACTCTAGAAGAAGTAGAAGATATTATAAGTAAAATAAATACCGATAATTTAACCGTTGTAAAAATGCAAAAAGAAACTAGTGATTAATTAGTTTCTTTATTTTTTTATTATAAATATTTCAAAATTATATTTTTTAGCTAGTTCTAATAAATCTTTAAAATAATAATTACTTCTTCCAAGTTCATTAGACTGGCACCAATGTTCCGATTTATTAATTTTTTTAGCAAATTCTTTTTGCGATAAATCGGTTGATTGCCTCATAAATCTTAATATTTCATCGGGTTTATAATCATTTGCCTTAATTTTCAATTAGTATCACCTCATAATAAAAATTATAACAAAGACTTTCTTTAGAAATGCCAAACACGTATTGACAATACGCAATAAAAGTGATATTTTATTATTATATACTAAACGTATTATAAATACGTATT
>CANQHB010000018.1 GCA_947623755.1 uncultured Bacilli bacterium
GTTATCATTATTAAAGAGAAAACCGTTGTATTGGTGTTCAATCATGGTTTTAAAAGATTCATCGTTAATACAGATAATTGGAATCGAAGAAGCAAGTCCTTCAATGATGGTTAGGCCTTGAGTTTCACTAAGGGAAAAAGAAGTCATTACATTAAATAAATGATAATAAGTAGGAATTAAATCATAAGTGATTTTCCCAGTAAAAATAACATGGTCACTTAAGTTTAATTTGGTGGTTAGGGCTTGTAAGTTAGCTAGTTCGGGGCCATCGCCTACAATCATTAATTTAAAATTAGGGTTATAGAGGATAAGCTTATTAAATGCAAGTATTTCTTTATCAAGATTCTTTTCTTTAGCAATCCGCCCGACAGTGCCAATAACAAAGTCGTTTTTCTTGAGATGGTATTTTTGACGGAGCTTTTTAAGAGTTCTTGCCATGTTATCATCTAGTTCAAATTTAGTCGTATCAATGCCAGTTGGAATAACATTTATCTCTTTTGTAATATGATATTTATGTTGGAATAAGTCTTTTATTTTAGGGGTAGGAACGATTAATTCCGAACAGGTTTTTTCACAAAAATATTTAGTTAGCTTAATAACTATCTTTTTGCCTAAATTATTAAAGTGGTTGTGAGTAACATAATGAACGTAGTCTTCATACAAAGTGTGATAGGTATGGACGATGGGAATGTTTAATTTTTTACTAACAAGACGAGAAAACATGCCAATTCCAAACTCCGTTTGAGAGTGAATAACGTCTAAATGCCAACTTTTAATGATTTTCATAGCCTTACGGGAATAGATACTAGTAAGACGCGTTTCATAAATACCGGTTTTAATGCCGGGGACGTAGATTATTTTGTTTTTTTCATCATAAATAAATTGATGATTTTGTAAGTTAGCTGTTACGATATATATTTCGTGATGCATACTTTCTAAAGCTTCTTTAAGCATTTTAATACTAGTTGTAACCCCGGATACATAGGGTTCATAGGCATCAGTAAAAATTCCTATTTTCATATTTTAACCTCAAGTTAATTATATAACATTTTAATTAAAATGCAACATTTTTAGAATATTTATAGTATAATAGATTTAGAGGTGAAATTATGATTGGGGTTTTTGATTCGGGAATTGGTGGAGTTACCGTTTTTAAAGAAATACTAAAAGAAATGCCTAATTATGATTATATTTATTATAGTGATTCGATAAATAATCCCTATGGGGATAAAGACAAAGAAGAATTAATTAAAATAACAGAAGATATTGTAAAGTATCTTGTAAATAGTGGCTGTAAAGTAATTGTCATTGCTTGTAATACAGCAAGTGCGATATGTAAAGAATATTTACGAGAACATTTTTCCGTACCGATTATAGCCATAGAACCGGCAATAAAACAAGTATATGATAAAAATGCCGAAGGAAAAACCTTACTTTTGGCGACTAAAGGAACGATGGATTCAGAGAAATTTAGGGAATTATATAATAAATATAATAATAAAATGACATATTTACAAGAATGCGGAGGTTTAGCAGATTTAATTGAGGCCGATAAAAAATTAGAAATAAAACAATATTTAAAAGAAAAGTTAGAGAAATATAAAGGGGTAGAGAATTTAGTTTTGGGTTGTACACATTATCCTTTAATTATAGAGGAGTTTAAAGAAGTATTAGGAGATGTGAATATTTATCATGGGGCAAAGGGTGTAGTAAAAGAATTAAAAAGGGTAGTAGAAGTAAATAAGATTAAACCTGGTTCAGGAAAAATAAAATTTATAGATACTTCAAAAAAAGAAGCCAAAGCAAATAGATTTTGGCAAATATTAAAGGATTAAATATTAATTAAATCAACAATTTCATCTTCCATTTTCTTTAGAGGAATTTCTTCATCTATGCGACCCATAATGTAGTCGGCGGAAACATTAAATATTTTGGTATATTCTATTAAAAAAGAAGTTAAAATTAAAGTTTTACCATTTTCATAACGAGATATAACACCATTATCAGTGTTTAATATTTTAGCTATATATTTTTGGGTATAACGATTTATTTTGCGCATATGTTTAATTCTTTGTTGATGGAGTTCATAATTGATATTAGGACGCATATTGGGGTATTTTGGGATATCAGTTAGGCCTAAGGCATAATCTAGCGAGATATCAAAAATTTTACAAAAATCAATTAGGCGAGGTAAGGGAATAGGACTAATTTCTGTTTCCCAAACGCAATATGTACTTATTGCAACACCTAAAATTTTAGCTAGGTCTTTTTGTTTTAAATCATGTGAATCTCTTATATATCTTAAATTCATTGTTATCCCACTCTCACTTTACAATTTTACAAGAAAATGAACTATTAGTTATAAGTATTTATGTATTAGCAATATTTTTTATAAATTAACATAAAAACCAAGAAAAATATATCACAATATTGTCTATTAAAAAAATTTAAGAGAGAAAATAAGAGGAATAATTTTATATTTGACACACATTTGTTTGGGTAGTATAATGATAATAGGCTTAAAAATAAAGAAGGAAAAAATAAATAAAAGAAATAAAATAAAGTGCCTTTTGTTGAAAATTTATTTTTGATATAATTAGGTAGGTGGTAGTAATGTTAAATAGTTTAAATGAACAACAATTAGAAGCAGTAAAACATATAGATGGACCTTGTTTGGTAATTGCAGGGGCTGGGTCGGGAAAGACAAAAGTATTAACAACGAGAATTGCTTATTTAATGGAACAGGGAGTAAGAGATTATAATATATTAGCCATTACCTTTACAAATAAAGCGGCTAAAGAAATGCGCGAGAGATTAAATGTATTAGTGCCAGATAATCAAGTATTTGTGGGGACCTTTCACTCTTTTGGTTTAAAAATAATTAGAGAAAATTTGGAAGCTTTAGGAATGGCGAAAAATTTTTCCATAATTGATTCCGATGACGTGTTAAGTTTAATTAAAAAAATTATGAAAGAAAAGAATATTGACCCTAAAGAAGTTAGTCCATATTTTGTAAGAAGTAAAATTAGTTTTATTAAAAATGAATTATTAACAGATAGTGATATGGCAAAATTCTTTAAGAGCGAGGCCGAGGTAAAAGCGGGGGAGATATATCAGGAATATAATAGAGTTTTAAGAAAAAATAATAGTGTAGATTTTGATGATTTACTTACTTTACCGGTGGAGTTATTTAAAAAGAATCACGAAATATTAGAGAGATATCAAGACCATTTTAAATATATTTTAATCGACGAGTATCAAGATACAAATGAAGTACAATATAAATTAAGTAAACTACTGGGGGCGAAGTATCGAAATATGTTTATTGTGGGAGACAGTAATCAAAGTATTTATCGGTTTAGAGGAGCAAATTTTCGGAATATTTTAAATTTTGAAAAAGATTATACCGATGCGCATGTAATTACTTTGGAACAGAATTATCGGAGTACCAAAAATATTTTAGACGCGGCTAATTCGGTTATTAAAAACAATAAAGAACGAAAAGATATGGAACTTTTTAGTAATTTAGGGGAAGGAGTTAAAGTTAAATACATGCGCAGTTATGATGAAAAGCATGAAGTAACTTTAATTGTCGAAGAAATAAAGAAATTATTAAATGAAGGATATAAATATCAAGATATAGCGATATTTTATAGAACTAATGCCCAGTCTCGAAATGTAGAAGAAATACTTTTGAAAAATAATTTACCATATAAAGTGGTGGGTAGTTATTACTTCTATAACCGGCGTGAAATTAAGGATTTACTATGTTATTTACGACTTATTAACAATCCGAATGATGATATTAGCTTAAGAAGAATTATAAATGTTCCCAAAAGAAAGATTGGAAATAAATCGATAGATAATTTAGAAGAAGTGGCAAGAGTAAATAATACTTCCATGTTTGAAGCAATCGAATCGGGAAAAGAGTTAGAATTTAAAAATTTAATTAGAGAATTACAGGAAGATACTTTAAATTTAAGTTTAACCGAATTAGTTGATGACGTCTTAGAAAAAAGTGGACTAAAACAAGAATTAGAACAAGAAAAGACTTTAGAAAGTGAACTAAGACTAGAAAACTTGATGGAATTTAAGAGTATTACCGCGTCATTTGAGGCTCGGACCGGTTCGGTTAATTTAGGAGATTTCTTAGATGAAATTAGTTTAATTGCTGATATATCAGAGCACCAAGATAATGAAGAAGTTATTACGTTAATGACTTTACATAGTGCAAAGGGTTTGGAATTTCCAGTCGTGTTTATTACCGGAATGGAAGAGGGAATATTTCCGCATGCGAATGCCTTTTTGGAGGGCGAAGAAGGAATCGAAGAAGAGCGAAGACTTTGCTATGTGGGATTTACAAGAGCTAAAGAAAGACTTTATTTAACTAATGCTAAGCGAAGAATGCTATATGGAAAAACAAATGTAAATGTGCCATCAAGATTTATTAATGAAATAAATAAGGAAGTTTTAGAAGTTAGTAATCAAAGTATTAAAGAAGAAAAAGTTATTGATAAAAAGGAAATGTATACCGATGAAGTGGTAGATTTTCAGAATGGAGATATTGTTATGCACACAATTTATGGCCGAGGAGTTGTCATAAGTGTGGATGATAGATTTGTAAGTATTGCTTTTGCTAAGAATTTTGGAGTTAGGAAATTATTGAAAAATCATAGAGGTTTAAAAAAATTACAATAATTTATGGCTAAATGATTGAAGCGAGTATGTGTCCAGGTTGAGAAAATCTTCGGAAGTGCAAATGAAATTTCCATTTTTAAAAAAATAAAGTAAATAATTAATAAAGTCACGACCATTTTAAGGTGGTGATTTTATTTTTTGAAAATAAAATGGTTTTAAAATACTTTATTAAATGATATAATGAATTTAATAAATGGAGGTTTTTATGGAAAAAGCGTTAGTAGTCATGGCCGCCGGAATGGGAAGTCGTTTTGGGGGATTAAAACAAATTGAACCAGTAGGGCCCAATGGAGAGTTTATAGTTGATTATTCAGTATATGACGCCAAAAGAGCGGGGTTTACTAAAGTGGTGTTTATCATTAAAAAAGAATTATTAGATACTTTTAAAAAGACGATTGGTACTAGATTAGAAAAAGAAATAAAAGTAGAATATGCTTTTCAAGATATAAATGATATTCCGGAAGAAAAGAAATATTTAGCGAAAGTAAGAGAAAAACCGTGGGGAACAGCCCAAGCAGTGATGTCCGCAAGAGATTTAGTTAATGATAGTTTTGTTGTTATAAATGCGGATGATTTTTATGGATATGACGCTTATTTAAAGGCAAGTAAATTTTTAGATGAAAGTAAAATAGATAATGAATATGCTTGTATAAGTTATCCAATTAATAAAACAATTTCAAAGTTTGGGAGTGTTAAAAGAGGAGTATGCTTTATTAAAGATGATGAGATTGTAAAAATGGTTGAAAGTAGTGTTACTTTAGAAGGAAATCAAGTAAAAGCCGTACCTTTAAATGGAAGTGATGTTTTTACAGTAGAATTAAATCATCCAGTATCAATGAATATGTTTGCGTTTAAAAAAGGATTTTTTAATTATTTAGAGGAATATTTACAAGATTATTTTTTGAAAGATGAAGAATTTATTTTAAAAAATGAAGCTTTATTACCGGAAGCGATAAGACAAAATTTAGATAGAAAGAAAATAGTTTTAAAAAATTTAGTCGCACAAAGTGAGTGGATGGGAATTACTTATAAAGGAGACTTACAAGATTTAAAAGATAAAATTAATATTTTAATAGAAAAGGGTGAATATCCAAAGAGACTTTGGAATAATGATGGAAGAGATTAAAAAAAGAATAGATGAATTAACTAATATTTTAAGACAAGCTAACTATGAGTATTATAATCTTGATAATCCGTCTATTACTGACCAAGAATATGACAAATATTTAAGAGAATTAATTAATTTAGAAGAAAAGTATCCAGAATTTAGTGACCCTAATAGCCCAACTAAAAGAGTGGGTGGGGAAGCAATAGATAAATTTAAAAAAGTTACGCATAAAATTCCAATGATAAGTCTAGCTAATGTGTTTAATGAAGAAGAAATAAGAGAATTTAGTGAGAGAATAAAGAATGCGGGATTTAAACCAGAATATGTATGTGAACTTAAGATAGATGGGCTAAGTGTTTCTTTACATTATGAACATGGAAAGTTAGTCTTTGCGGCGACTAGAGGAGATGGAATTACCGGAGAAGATATAACGCATAATGTTAAGACGATTAAAACCGTGCCTTTAGACTTAAAAAGAGATATTGATATAGAAGTTCGAGGAGAAATCTATATGAATAAAGCAACTTTAGAGAAAATAAATCGGGAAAGAGAAGAAACCGGTGAAGAAAAACTTCAAAATGTCCGAAATGCAGCGGCGGGTTCCATTAGACAGTTAGACCCTAAGGTCGCGGCGAAAAGACATTTGGATACTTGGATTTATCATTTACCTAATCCCTTAGATTATGGAATAAAAACTCATAAAGAAGCTTTGGATTTTATGAAAGAATTAGGATTTAAAGTTAATCCGGATTTTAGACTGGTTAAAAATGAAGATGAAATCATGGAATACATAAGAGAATATGCGGCAAAAAGAAGTAGTCTTCCTTATGAGATTGATGGGGTAGTTATTAAAGTAAATAATATTGCAATGCAACAGGAATTAGGTTCAACAGTAAAATATCCAAGATGGGCGACAGCCTATAAATTTCCAGCGGAAGAAGTATTAACAAAATTAAAAGATATTAAATTTACGGTAGGTAGAACGGGACAAATTACGCCTAATGCTGTTTTGGACCCAGTCTTAGTGATGGGTTCAACAATTTCTAGAGCAACACTTCATAATGAAGATTATTGTCGGGAGTTAGATTTACGAATTGGAGATATAGTCTCAATTAAAAAAGCCGGGGACGTTATTCCGGAGGTAGTAGAACCAAAGTTAGAAAGACGAACTGGGGAAGAAATACCTTTTAAAATGATTGATACTTGTCCAATATGTGGTAGTAAGTTAGTAAAAAAAGGAAATGTGGATTATTTTTGTGTAAATCCTGATTGTCCACGGAAAAATATTGAAGGTTTAATCCATTTTGCGAGTCGAAATGCCATGAATATTGATGGCTTGGGTGACGAAATTATTGAAGACTTTTATAATGAAGGATTTTTAAAAAGTATTCCCGATTTTTATAGTTTAAAAAATCACCGAGATGAGATAATTGGCTTGGAAGGTTATGGACATAAAAAAGTTAGTAATTTATTATTAGCAATTGAAGAATCCAAAAATAATAGCTTAGAACGCCTAATTTTTGGACTAGGTATTGCCGGAATTGGGGCTAAAAATGCTAAACTTTTAGCTAGTACTTATAAAAATATGGAAAATTTAAGTAATGCAACATATGATGATTTAACGAGTATTAGAGATATTGGAGAAATATTGGCCCAAAATATTGTTAATTATTTTGCGAATCCGGATAATATTGAACTTATTAATACTTTAGCCGATATTGGACTTAATATGGAATATAAAGGAAAAGAAATTGCCAAGAATGAAGCCATAACGGATAAGAAATTTGTAATTACTGGGACGATTAGTTTTATGAGTCGAGAAGAAATTAAAGCTTTATTAGAATCTTATGGGGGAAAAGCAATCGATAGTGTAAGTAAAAATACGGACGTGGTAATTGTCGGTGAGGCACCAGGTAGTAAGTATGAGAAAGCCCAGGCTTTAGGAATAGAAATTTGGGATGAAGCTAAGTTTAAAGAAATTGTAGATAGCTTGTAAGGCTGTTTACATTTTTTATTGTAAAATTTTGTAAAAGAATTATAAATTGCGATAATGCATATTTAATGGTATAATGATAAGGAGGCGATAAAATGAAAAAATTAAAAAAATTTTGGCAAGAAAATAGTGTTTTATTAGTTTTATTACTGATATTAATTGCATGTTTAATAGCTATTTCAGTCGTAGTATTTACATATTTTATAGGAACAAATAATTCAAAATATGGTGATAGATTAGAAGGAATTGAAAATTATCCCTTTAAAGAAGAACAGCAAGATGAACTAGCCGAGCAAATAAAAGCCGATGAGGCCGTAGATAATGTTCAGGTGGAGACAAGTGGCAAAAGAATCATTGTAACAATTAAATTTAAAGGGGGAACGATGTTAGAAGACGCTAAAAGTAAAGCTTTGTCTTCCTTAGAATTAATCGATGAAAAATTATTAACATTCTATGACGTTGAATATCAAATTGAAGCGCCAGCTACAGATAACATGGAAGGATTCAAATTAGCGGGGTCACATAATGTTAAAGGAACTGGTGGAATAGTTTGGGTTAATAATCAAGAAAAACAGGACGAGGCAGAAGAAAAGTAGGTTTTTATGAAAAATAAAAAAAGTGTTTTCATTACAATAGGAGTAATTATTCTATTAGTAATTGGAGGTTTAATAACTTATAATATTTTAACAGATAAAAATAAGTTAACAAATGAAGAAAAAAAATGGATTAATAGTAATATTAATAATGTTCTTAATATTAATGTAATAAATGACGTTAATATATTTGGAAAAACCGGGTCAGGAGTTTTTTATGATTTTATTAATGACATAGAGCTCGAATACAAATTACAACTTAATCCCGTTACGTTTAATTATGGCGAAAAAGTTGAAGGTTTAACTTTAGGGGTTAAAAATGAAATAAGTGATTTTGATAAAATATTTTATCAGGACCACTATGTTTTAGTGGGAAAATCCGCCGATACAGTAATTGATTATGAGTGGTATAGTGGGAAAAAAATTGGGGTTATAAGTGCCGAACTTAATTACGTTAAGAATTTTTTTCAAAATAAAGAAGAAATAGCTTTTAATGGCTATGATAATCGGGAACTTTTATTAGAAGCTTTTGATAAGAGTGAAGAAATTAATTATATGATTGTACCTCTTACAGTATATTTAGATGAAATTTTAAGTAAAGATTATAGTATTTTACACCATTTATCAGATATTAAATTTAATTATGTTATAAGTAAAGACTCTAATCCTCTTAGTGAAATTATTAGTAAATTTTATAATAATTGGCAAAAAGATAATTTAGAACAATATCGATATAGAGCCGAATTTGCGTTATTTACTAGTTCTTTAGGGATAACGGATACAGATATTGATGCTTTAAGAAGTGTAACTTATAAATATGGTTTAGTTAATAATAGCCCTTATGAAGTGTTAATGAGTGGTAACTATGGAGGAATAGTTGCTATGTATTTGTATGATTTTAGTAACTTTAGTGGAGTAGAATTTGATTATACTAAATATAGTAATTTAACTAAATTTAATAAAGCAATTAATAATGGAAAAGTAGATTTATACTTTGATTATTATAATATTCAGAATAATTATAATACGATAAATTCTAAGATACTTATGGAATATAGTGTTGTTGCTAATAGTAAAAATGGGTTAGTTGTTAATTCCATTAATAGTTTAGCTGGGGAAGAAGTATATGTAGAAAATGGTAGTAAAATCCAGGAGTATTTAAGTAAAATAAATGGGATTAAGATAAAAACATATGAAAGCGAAAAAGATTTAAAGAAATTAAATAAAAAGAATGCCATTATTGTAATTGATAAAAATATTTTTAATCTATATTCTAAAGATAAACTTTCTAATTATACAGAAAGATATAGTGATACAATTAATTTAGAATATAATTTTAAAGCGAAAAATAATGATGCTTTTTATAAGTTATTTAGTAAATATATTACTTGTTTAGATAGTAGAGAAATGATTTATAAGGGAATGTATTCCCATAGTTTAACAGTTAAAACAGGTAGTTTATTAGGAACTATTGCTATTTATATTTTAATTACAATTGGGGTGTTTGCTTTGTTATTCTTAGTTTTTTATAAGAATAGTAAAAAAATTAAAGTAGCAAAGAAAATAAAGAGAGAAAATAAAATTAAGTTTGTTGACCAACTTACTAGTTTAAAAAATAGAAATTATCTTAATGAATATATAAATAATTGGAATAATAATACGATTTATCCTCAAACAATGATTGTAATTGATTTAAATAATGTGCAATTTATTAATGATACTTTAGGATATGAAGAAGGAGATAAGCAAATTAGAGCCGCGGCGAATATCCTTATTAAAACTCAGTTAGATAATAGTGATATTATGCGAACTGATGGAAATGAATTTTTAGTATATTTAGTGGGATATACCCAAAAACAAGTGACAAATTATATTCATAAATTAAATAAAGAATTTAAAAAATTACCATATGAATATGGGGCAGAGTTTGGTTATTCAATGATTACGGATAGTATAAAGACGATAGAAGACGCAATATTAGAAGCAACAGATGAAATGAAGAATCAAAAGAAGAAAACTCTGGAGGAAGAAAATGAAGGATAGATTAAAAAGGGGAGCTAGTAATTTCTTTAAAACAATTAAAAGACCAGAAATGGAGATATTACCAGGACATTTGGCATTTTCTTTTGTTTTGTCAATTGTACCGACCCTTACAATTCTCACATATTTAGCTTCAGTATTTCATTTGTCATTAGATTTCATTACCGATTTTATGGCTCAGGCTTTTAGTGTCGATTTTGCTAATATGCTTTTGGGAGTTAATATGGTTGTGAAAGCGGACGTAAATTTCTTTGTAACATTAATAATTGCCTATGTTATTGCTAGTAATGGGGCGGCCTCTTTAATAGTTAGTTCGAATACGATATATGGAATTAAAAATGCCGGGTTTTTTAAAAGAAGATTAAAAGCGATATTTATGGTTTTAATAATTATTTTATTATTTATCTTTTTATTAATATTTGGAGTATTTGGGAATAAAATTATTGAAATGTTTCAACTTATGGATATTAGTCAGAAGTTAATTACGAATATAACTTTAGTAATAAGTGTCCTTAGAGGACCTATTTCATGGTTTATTATTTTCTTGTTTATTAAAATATTATTTACGATGGCTCCCGATAAGAAAATACCTAGTAAAGAAGTTAATAAAGGAGCTATATTTACAACCGTTGGTTTAGTCGTAGTAACCTATTTATATTCCTTATATACGACTAACTTTGCAGAGTATGACGTCTTTTATGGAAATTTAGCAAGTATTGTAGTTCTCATGATTTGGTTTTATTTACTTTCCATTATCTTTACAATTGGACTTGCCTTAAATTATCGGGAAGAAGTAATAACTTTAGAGAAAACCGCCAAAATGGAAGTTGTAAAAGAAGAGTAAATCTTCTTTTTTGGTGGCAATTAAATTTGACATAAGAAATATATTATGGTATAATACCGACTGTTGTGTTCAAAGGGGGAATTACAAATGAACTTTAAAGATTACGTCGATATTTTTAGTAGTAAAAATGATTTAGTACAAATTAAAAATATGTTAAAAAGAAAAGAAAATTTTAAAAAAGTTTCTTGTGGTGTTTTAGCACTTTATTTAACATTAAGTGGGATTAGTTTAAAGTCTAGTAAAGTAGATAATAATGCTAAAAATATGACTAAAAATGCGCCAGTTAGTATGAGTACAGATGAAAGACTTGCGGCTCTTAATGACCTTATGAGTGACGGTAATCTCCCTCAACTTTATAATAGCATTTTATTTCAATCAAGATTAGAGACTTTTATTAATGATGAGGTATCGGTTTCAAGTTTTGATGCCAAAATCAATGCCAGAATTAGATTAGAAGAAAGATTAAAGAAAATTAATGAAAATAAAGAAGTAGAACCAGAAGAACCAGAAGAACCGGAATTTAATTTTGATGATTTAACTATTTTAGAAAAGCAAGATTATATATTAAATACTTATAATATTAATTATTTAGATTTAGTTAATGCCGTGACAGTGCCAGTTAATTCGAAATATGTAGATTATACAGGCGCAGAGGCGTTAAAAGTTAGAACGGATTTTGGAGAAATTAAAGATTTATTTCAAAAACTTACCGAAGAAAAATTAAATTATGTATTAAAAAGAAGAAATTTAACTTATGAAGAATTTTGTGTTTTTGCCCAAACAGTTTTAGGAGAAACGGGTGGTTATTTATATGATGAAGCTTATATAAATGCAAACTCCGTTCATAATAGAACCGAATATCCGAAATGGGTCGATAGTGTTAATAAAAAGTTCTTTGATGGAGCAGGTTATAGTTTATATTACCAAATTACAGCTTCCGGACAATATTCAGTTTACTTAGGAGGTACTTATAAGAAGTTTAGCAATTTAACTGATTATATTGGTTATTATGCAATACTTGATTATTTAGTAACCGAAGAAAATAAAACTAATTATGCGTCATTTAATTATAATGGAAGTGGAGCTGGGAAACAATTAGTACCGGGTGGTAATGAATATTATGATTCTTTAGATGAGCAAGTAAGAGTAGCAAATCCTACGTTAGTCGAGGTTGAAGAAGAACCATTAAAATTAGAATTAAAATAAAATTATTACTAGCCTTAAATGGCTAGTTTTTTGTTATAAAAGGTTGATTTTTAGTTTTCTTTAAGTTATAATGAGATTAATAATAGTAAAAGGGGCTCTGAAGAAGTTATGAATAACAATAATGAAGTTAATGAGGGTTTAAATGCTTTATCTTTAGGAAGTGTAGGAAGTACTGATACGCCCAATGTGCCAATAAGTGAAATACCTCCAGTAAATCCGGTTCCTCCAGTGCCAGAGGCAGTGCAAGATATAAATGCCGTACCGTCAGCAATGACTGATAATAGCATACCTACCCCAATCGACCCAATGAGTGGTTTAACTGGAGAAAGTGAACCAGTAGCCAATCCTGTACCACCAATAGAAAATCCCACGACTACGACAATGCCAGGAGAGACTGGAGTTCCTGGAGTGCAAGATATAAATGCGGTTCCTACAATGGATTCAGTTTCGCCTGTACAACCTGTTGAGCCTGTTGCACCAGTAGAACCTGTGGCTCCGGTGGCGCCAGTAAATTATGACGTACCCCAAGCAATTAATAATGTTAATGAAACCCCATTTTTTAATGAAATAGGAACAGTACCACCAATTCCAAGTATTCCAGATGTGCCAAATCCACCGATGGGAAATGATTTATCACCAAAAGCGGAACAAGCACCTAAGAAAAAAGGAGGAGTTAATAAACTTATCTTTGTTCTTATTGTAGTGTTAGCCTTAGCCGCGGTGGGAGTTGGAGTATATATTTTCTTAAATAAAGCAAATAGTGCGAATGGAGCAACAATTACATTAAAAGAAGTAAAGATTGAACTAGGTGGAGAAATTTCTAAAGATATTAATGATTATGCAGAGTTTAAAAATATGGATAGTTCTAGTTGTACACTAAATATAGCAACGATAGGTAGTTCGAGAACTTTAGGGGCTGAATATGAATATTCCGTAATTTGTGAAAATAATCGGACTTATCGAGGAAAAGCGGTGGTGGTAGATACAGTAGCGCCTGAGGCTGTTCCAAGATATGTAGAAGTAGGAATTAATGGAGAAGTAAAAGCTAGTGATTTTATAGAAAGTTGTACCGAAATAACAGAATGTAATTTAGCATTTAAAGATGAGGAACAGGTTAAATCATATTTAAGTACGGCCGGAGATTATGAAGTAGTTATTGTAGCTTCCGATACTTCTAATAATACAAGTGAAGTTACCGCTCAATTAAAGGTAAGTTCAACCGTCGCCGATATTTACTTAAATTGTACCAAAACATTAGATAATGGAAGTGTATTAACAAAATATGGCTTTAATGATGGAGTATTTAATAAAATAGGACTTAGAACTTATTCCTTTAAATTAGATGAGACAACTTATGGAAATTTAAAGACCCAATATGGTAGTTTAAATAGTATTACCTATAATAATGTAACTGGTAAACCTAATTTTATTGATGAAGAGACTACTTTAGAGATTACGGTAACATTAACGAATGAAGAATTAACCCAAGAATATGGAGGAGAACTACCAGAAGGTATTTCAGATTTAAAAGCCTTTTTTGAGGAAACAGAAGAAGTTTGTGCATTAGGTTATTAAAAAATGTCAAAAGAATGAAAAAAATCATTCTTTTTTTCATGCAATTATCACAAATCTGTTATAATATATACTTATGGAGGTGGATTCATGAAAATTTTAATATGTGATGATGAAGCTTTAATTAGAGATGTTATTAAGCAATATTTATTAGTAGAACATTTTATAGTGTTTGAAGCTAGTAATGGGATAGAAGCAATAGAAGTAGTGAAAAATAACGATATTGATTTGATAGTCATGGATATAATGATGCCTAAAATGGACGGATATCAAGCAATAAAAGAAATTAAAGAAATAAAAGATATACCTTTTATTGTTTTAAGTGCGAGAAGTGAAGAATTTGATAAATTATATGGGTTTGATTTAGGAATTGATGATTATGTGACTAAACCTTTTTCGCCAAAAGAATTATTGGCGAGAATTAAAGCCGTTACGAAAAGATTACAAAGTGATAATGCTTTTTATAAGTATGAGACTTTAATATTAGATGATTTAGCGCATGAAGTAAGGGTAGATAATGCGATTTTAGAATTAACACCGAAAGAATATGACTTATTAAAATATTTTATGCAAAATAAAAATATAGCCTTATCAAGAGAAGCTATATTAAGTAATGTTTGGGGATATGATTTTTATGGGGATGAGCGAACCGTAGATACGCATGTAAAAACATTAAGAAATAATTTAGGTAAATATCGGGATTTAATTAAAACAGTAAGAGGAATGGGGTATAAGTTTGAAATTAAAGAGAATATTTAGTAGTATTACTTTTAAAACTTTACTTTATTT
>CANQHB010000019.1 GCA_947623755.1 uncultured Bacilli bacterium
ATTAAAACTCTTGATTATTTAAAAACTATTCTTGATGATTATGATTATTTAGATATCGAATTATTTGAATTATGGCATAGTTCTACTAATCCTGAATTTTTACAAGAAGTCGAAAAAGAGCTAAATCTCGAAATTGGTTATGTTCCTTTTATCTTTATTGGGGCCGATTACCACACTTATGGCTTTAATGAAGAAAAGCTCTTATCAGCCATAACTTCGGCGCATGAAGACCCTAATTATAAAGATATTATTAAACCGATACTAGCCAAAACCAAAGTTCAAGTAGAACAAAAAACTTTAAAAAATAACTAAGTTTTTTTCTTAGTTATTTTCTTTTATTATCACTAATTAATTCCATATCTATTGTAAGTTGTTTTATTCTTTCAATTATTCTTCTTGCTTTTAATTTATCGACGTCTATCTTGGTCTTGCTAAGATGTTCTTCTAATTCTTGAATACTTAAATTTGACGTAAAAAAGGTCGTTAATCCATTATTCATCCGAGCTTGTAAAATTGTTCCTAAAACTTCATCTCTACTCCATTCACTAACCGATTCTGCGCCAATATCATCTATTAATAATATTGGTACATTTTGATAACTTGCCATATTATCTTGAAAACTATCCCAATCCTCTTTTAAAGTTCTTAATACTTCCGGATAATATATAGCTATGTAATCAATTCTCTTTTTCATCTTTAGCTCATTTAATAAAGCATAAATTAAATAAGTTTTACCACTTCCAAAAGACCCATGCAAATATAGCCCTTTCATTTTTTTTATGCCATCATAATTATCAAAAAAATCTTTAAGCCACTTAATTAATTGTACTCTTCTTTTATCAGTAACATCCACACTTTTAAATGAGGCCATCTCTAATTCTTTGGAAGCATTAAGTCTTTCTTGCCATAATCTATCTTGTTCTTCTTTATATTTACAGGGAACATATCCTAAATCCATTAATTTGCCCATTATTTTAGGATACATATAATGTCCTAATACTTTATTTTGGCATTCATATAAACCTTTACAATTACTACAATTCTTAAGTTCTACCGCTACATCCATCAAGTTTGAATTATTAACCATTCCTACTTCCGTACTTATCCTTAAATCTTTAACCAACTTCTTAAAAAAAGGGTCATTTAAACTTTCTTGATAATCTTTTGTTAAATCATACTCTTTCGGTATTTTAATTTTTTCCATTTATTCACCTCCTAATAATTTTTAAGTAATTCCTCTAATTCTTTCTGTTCTTCTTCACTTACTAATTCTTTTTCAATATTTTCATTAAACCAAACTGGTACTTCTTTAGTCGTTTTACTTATTTGTTTTGCCGGTGTTTTCTTTTTCTGAGCTTTTTTATACTCCGCCTCCGCAAAATCCATGGCTTCTTTTGCTGTTTTGATTCCCGCTCTTTTCCATTGTCCTGCAATAGCTTCCACATAAGCTGCACTAAGACGATTATTTTCTTTCTTTAAAACATAATCTATTAAAACATTAACTACGGCATAAGAAAGTTCATAATCAATAATTAATTTTTCAATCAATTTTAAATCTCGCGCCGATGGTTCACTCCCCTTATATTTACTCTTTAAAAAATCATATGGCGAAGTATTTTCAAATACAGCAATAATTCTTCCTCGTTTTGAGTTATCACCCATCGGTGTCTTTAAATATTCTGGAGTACTACGATATATTAAAGTTGGAAGGGCTCCATACTTAAATTGATAATACTTTCTTGCATTCTTTCTTAACTCTTCTTTATCGATATTTCCAGTTTCATTTAAACTAGCTCTAATTAATTCCACCATTTTTAAATTATCTAAATTATAAATAAAACTTAAATTAACAATTAATTCTTTCATTTTTTTCGTAAACGCTTTCGGATTTAAAATCGTCTTAGGAATACTACTAATTAAGAAATCAAAGTCTATCTCCGACTTAATATTAAGAGGTAAAACCATTCTCTCTCTTACTTCCGCAATTCCCATATCTGTTGCTTCAAAAGTTTCATTTAAAGTCTTAGTTATTTCTTCATACTCTTTTAAATCAACATTTACTTTTTGATATATTTTCTTTAACTCATTATATTCTATATCGCCAATATTATTATATAAAACAATATTTAAAATTGGATTATTAAAAAACTCTTGAGCACTCATTGGGGAATATATCTGATAAACATAAGAATTAATATCCCCTGTCTTAACAAAAGTCTTTAACAACCCCACTCCTTCTAAAGCTTCTCTCGCTAATTTTATCGTTTCTAAATCACATTTTAAAATACTCATTAAATGATGATGGTTAAAATCTTTACTCATTAACTCTAATCTATCCAAATCACTCCATAAAGTTAAATATAATGATACCGCACTATAACCAATTATTGGTTCATACAAATTTATTAAGTTTCTTTTATCAATTTCCGTTAGAATGGTTTTATTAATTACCACATATCTATCCGCCGGTAATAATGTAACTAATTTAATAAATATCCCTCCTAACTAATTCATCTTTATTATAAAATATAAATTCATTTTAAACAAGAAAAAAGAGTACTATTTACTCTTTTTTAAAAATTAATAAAATCTTCAATATATTCTTTTAAATCTTCACATTTTATAGTGGTTTGTTCCATGGTATCTCTATTTCGAATGGTAACGGTCCCATTATTAATTGTCTCATCATCGACGGTAATACAAAGTGGTGTTCCAACGGCATCACACCGGCGATATCTTTTTCCAATCGAACCAGCACTATCAATACTACACATAAAGTATTTTGCTAAATCTCCATATAAATCCATTGCTTTATCGCCATGAACTTTCTTAATAAGAGGTAAAATTGTGACTTTGATTGGCGCTAAATATGGATGAATTTTTAAGACTTCTCTTTCTTCTCCATTAGCTAAAGCTTCCTTAGTATATCCATCACTTAAAATAGCATATAAAAGTCTATCTAAGCCCACACTTGGTTCAATAACATAAGGTAAATATTTTTCATTCGTATCGGGGTCTAAATATCTTAAATCTGTTTTAGAATGATTAGCATGCACTGTTAAGTCATAATCAGTTCTATCCGCAATTCCCCATAATTCACCCCAACCCATTGGGAATAAATATTCTATATCCGTGGTCGCTTTACTATAAAAAGATAATTCTTCTTTGGCATGGTCACGATATCTTAAATTTTCTTTTCTAATTCCCAAAGTCTTTAAGAAATCGAAACAATAATTTTTCCAATATCCAAACCATTCTAAATCACTATTAGGCTTACAGAAAAACTCTAATTCCATTTGTTCAAATTCTCTTGTTCTAAAAATAAAATTTCCCGGAGTTATTTCATTTCGAAAACTTTTTCCCGTCTGACAAATTCCAAAAGGTACTTTAAGGCGCATACTTCTTTGGACATTTAAAAAGTTAACAAATATTCCCTGGGCTGTTTCCCCTCTTAAATATACTTTGGATTTTGCATCTTCCACTACACCCATATTAGTTTCAAATAATAAATTAAATTTTCTAATTGGGGTAAAATCAGCTTTTCCACATTTTGGACATTTTATTTCATGAGTTTTAATATAATCTTCTAACTCTTCATTACTCCATCCATCACCCGTGATTGTTCCGTGTGAATCTTCTTCAATTAATTTATCAGCTCTATGTCTTGCTTTACAAGCTTTACAATCAATTAATGGGTCATTAAAATTTGTAACATGGCCACTTGCTACCCAAACATTTGGGTTCATTAATATAGCACTATCAAGTCCGTAATTATAAGGATTTTCTTGGACAAACTTCTTCCACCAAGCTTTTCTAATATTGTTTTTAAGTTCCACACCTAAAGGTCCATAATCCCAAGTATTGGCTAAGCCACCATATATTTCACTTCCCTGAAATATATACCCATATTGTTTACAATAATTTACTAATTCCTCTTGTGATATTTTCATAATTTTCTCCTCCTAAATAAAAAAACTCTAAAAGAAACTATAGGGACGAATAACTATTCGCGGTTCCACCCTACTTATTTCTATTAGAGAAATCACCTTATTTTTTATATAGCTCGAGATTTGCCAAATCCGTCATCACTTGTATGTTATTATTATATTCTAAATCTTCCTTTAATGCAAGCTAAATTTTCTAAAAAACCGAAATTTATCTAGACCAAGCAATATGACTTTTAATATTATCTAAAACACTATACATATTATTAATTAAATTCTTAACTTCAACATCTATTTCTGGAGCTTCGATAATATTTTTTAAATCATCATAAACTAAATCTAACGTATCTTGTTCACATAATATTAATCTTGCTAAAACATTAACTACGGCAATTACCATTGAAGCATATTCCCATTCTTGATTTAAAAAATTTTCATGAGTCGTAATATAGGATAAATAATCGGTACTTTCTAAAGCTAAAATACTTCTATCTACATATTTATAACCTGGAAAATCAAAAGTCCTATAATTACTAGCCTCTAAATTAATCTCCCTATCAATTCTTCCTTCCATAAATTCAGCTTCTAAATTAAGGTCCATATAAATTAAATTATATTTGTATAATATTAAATCACTTCTTATTTCTTGATAATAACTATTATCAATTAATTCATTTAAAAAAGCTAATAAAATATGGTTAATATCGGTTTTTAAAGTTAAAGCATAATCTAATATGTCATCCACTCTTATTTTATCAATTAAATATAATAATCGATAAACATAAGCGTCTGGTAAATGCCCTAATGTAATTGGTATTTCTCTTTCTGTTATTTGTAATTTTCCAATTTCTTTCCTAATATCTTTAAGTCTAAAAAGTTCTACCATTTTAGCTAATAATTTAGCTTCTTTATTATTATAATCTATTAAATATTGTAATGTATATTGATATTCTTCACTATCCCTTAAATTTCTATTTTCTAAATCTTGTAATTCTATATAACTATTTTCAATTCTAGCTTCTATTTCTTTTAATGTTTCCATATATATCTGCATTTTCATTAAAACCACCCTTACTAGAAAAGTATACCATTATCTTAAAAATATGTAAATTAAAAAAAGAAAAAAGAAGAAATTATTCTTCTGCATTTTCTTCTTTTTCTTCTTCACTATCTAAAGCAATATCATCAAAAGTAATTTCACTAGCTTCTTCTTCGCTACCATCTTCGACTTTTTCTGGAGTAGTGCCATCATCTAATAATTTATCTTCTAAGAATTCAGAGGCGTCATCCTTCATGAATTCTTTTTCTAAATAAATATCGATATCATTATATTCTTTAGCACCCGTTCCTGCTGGAATAAGCTTACCAATAATAACGTTTTCTTTTAAGCCTCGTAAATAATCAACTTTTCCTTTTATTGCTGCATCAGTAAGTACTCTTGTGGTCTCTTGGAAAGAAGCCGCGGATAAGTAACTATCTGTTTCTAGTGATGATTTAGTAATACCAAGCATAATAGGACGTCCTGTCGCTGGTATTCCTCCTCTTAAGATAACTGGTTTATTACCTTCGGTAAATTCATGCATTGAAACTGTTAAACCTTCTACAAAGTCCGTATCTCCAGCATCCACAATTCTTACTTTATTAATCATTCGTTTAACAATAATTTCAACGTGTTTATCATTAATATCAACACCTTGTAATTTATAAACTGCTTGAATTTCTTTTAAGATATATTCTTGAGCTGTAAGTGGGTCGGTAACAGCTAGTAATTCTTTTGGTGCAATTGAGCCTTCAGTTAATTTTTCTCCGGCTACCACTGTATCTCCTACTTCCACTCTAAGTTTCGTATTATAGTTAGTTATATGTTCTCTAATACCAGCTTCATTTTCTACGACAACTTTATGTTTGCCACCCTGGTCTTCAATCGCAATAACTTTTCCATTAATTTCGGATACAGTAGCTTTATATTTTGGAGTTCTTGCTTCAAATAATTCTTCAACCCGTGGAAGACCTTGAGTAATATCATCTCCCCCGGCAACACCACCAGTATGGAATGTTCTCATAGTAAGTTGGGTACCAGGTTCTCCAATAGATTGCGCGGCCATAATTCCGACTGCTTCTCCAGTTTCAACTAAATTACCAGTCGCTAAGTTTCTACCATAACATTTTTGGCAAACCCCATTTTGGGTTTTACATGTAAGAACACTTCTTATTTCTACTTTCTTAACACCAGCTTTAACAATCTTCGCGGCGATATTTTCAGTAATAAGTTCATCTTTATCTACAATCATTTCTTTAGTTTCTGGGTTTATTACTTTCTTTGCTGTATATCTTCCTAAAATTCTTTCGCTTAAAGATTCAATTACTGAACCATCTTTATCATTAACTAAATCATAAACTTCTACTCCCGCGATAGAACCACAATCAAACTCTTTTACAATAATATCTTGCGCTACGTCTACTAACCGTCTTGTTAAATAACCAGAATCGGCTGTTCTTAAAGCAGTATCGGCTGAACCTTTCCGTGAACCATGTGTTGATAAGAAGAATTCAGATACATCTAGCCCTTCAATAAAACATGAAGTAATCGGAATTTCTACTGTTGAACCATCTGGTTTAGCCATAAGTCCTCGCATACCAGCTAGTTGAGTAAAGTTTGAAATTGAACCACGCGCATTAGAGTTCATCATCATGAATATTGGATTATCAAAGTCATTCGCTGATATTTCTTGTAATTCTTGTTTTACTAAATCATTAGCTTCCGTCCAAATTTCAATAACACTATTATAACGTTCTTCATCAGTTATTAAACCCCGTTTAAATTGTTTATTTACTTTTTCAACTTTTTCTTTAGCATCCTTAATTATATCTTCCTTTTTGCTACTTCTAACAATATCTGATACTGATACTGTAATACCCGCAACCGTAGAATACTTAAATCCTAAATCTTTTAATTTATCAAGCATAATTGAAGTTTCTGTCGTTTTATATCTTTTAAATACTTGAGCAATAATCCATTCCAAAGTCTTTTTAACAAAAGGCTTTGTAAGTTCCATTTTACTAATTTCTTCTGGAATATTCTTACCCATTGGAATAAAGTATTTATTTGGCGTAATTCCTTCAATATTATCTTTAGTGGCCTCATTTACATAAGGGAAACTATCTGGTAATATTTCATTAAATATAATTTTTCCTACAGTTGTTACTAAGTATTTATCTTGCTGTTCTTCAGTAAATAATTTATATTTAAAAGAACGAACTGGAATAGCAATTCTGGTATGTAAAGTTACTTCTCTTCGCTCATATGCCATTAAAGCTTCATTAGTATTTTTATAAACTTTACCTTCGTTTTCTTCTCCGGCTTTTTCAATCGTTAAGTAACAGTTACCTAAAACCATATCTTGAGATGGTGTAACAATTGGTTTTCCATCTTTTGGATTTAAAATATTACTTGCAGATAACATTAAAATTCTTGCTTCCGCTTTAGCTTCTTCTGATAATGGAATATGGACAGCCATTTGGTCTCCATCGAAATCGGCATTAAATCCGGTACAAACAAGAGGGTGTAATCTAATTGCTTTTCCACCGACTAATTTTGGTTCAAAAGCTTGAATACCAAGTCTATGTAATGTTGGAGCTCTGTTTAATAATACTGGATGTTCTGTAATAACATCTTCCACAATATCCCAAACACATTCATCTCTCGTATCAATTAATTTCTTAGCTCCCTTAATATTATGAGCAAGGCCTCTTTCGACTAAACCATGAATAACATGTGGTTTAAATAATTCCAAAGCCATCTCTTTCGGAAGACCACATTGATACATTTTTAAGTTTGGTCCAACTACGATAACACTACGACCCGAATAATCAACTCTTTTACCAAGTAAGTTTTGACGGAAACGTCCTTGTTTTCCTTTTAACATACTAGATAAACTCTTTAAAGGTCTATTTCCAGCCGCAGTAATACTTCTACCGCGTCTACCATTATCAAATAAGGAATCTACCGCTTCTTGAAGCATTCTCTTTTCGTTTTGAACAATAATTGTTGGCGCTCCTAATTCCAATAATTTTCTTAAACGATTATTTCGGTTAATAATTCTTCTATATAAATCATTTAAGTCACTAGTTGCAAATCTTCCGCCATCAAGTTGAATCATTGGTCTTAACTCTGGTGGAATAACTGGTAAAACGTCTAATACCATCCATTCTGGTTTATTTCCAGATTCTTGGAATGCTACTAAGCAATCTAACCGTTTTACTAATCTAATTCTCTTTTGTCCTGTGGCATTTTCTAATTCACTTCTTAATGCTGCAATTTCTTTATCAAGGTCAACCATACTAAGTAATTCTTTTATTGCTTCCGCACCCATGCCTACTTTAAATGAATTACCATATTTTTCATAATAAGCTCGGTATTCTTTATCAGATAAAGTTTGTTTTTGTTCTAGTGGGGCATTTCCTGGGTCAATTACCACATAAGACACGAAATATAAAACTTCTTCCAAATCTCTTGGAGACATGTCTAAAACTAATCCCATCTTTGAAGGTACACCTTTAAAGAACCAGATATGAGAGCATGGCGCTGCTAACTCAATATGCCCCATTCTCTCTCTTCTAACTCTTGATTTTGTAACTTCTACGCCACAACGGTCACAAATTACATTTTTATATCTAAGGCGTTTATACTTTCCACATGAACATTCATAATCTTTTGTTGGTCCGAATATTTTTTCACAAAATAATCCACCACGTTCAGGTTTTAAAGTACGATAATTGATAGTCTCAGGTTTTTCAACTTCCCCATAAGACCAACTTCTAATCTTTTCTGGTGAAGCAATCCCTATTTTAATTCCTTTAAAATTATTAACATCTATCATAATTACACCTCTTCCCCTAGATTTTCTTCTTCGATATCTTCTAAGTCATCTAAATCCGGTTCATCAGGAAAATCGTCTTCTTCATCGTCAAAGTCACTATCATCATCTTCATAATCTTCTAGTGGCATTTCTTCTTCATTTTCGCCTTTAATTTCGATTTCTCCATCCCGAATACTAGCTTCCGCGTCTATCTCTTCAATCTTTAAAGTATCTTCTTTTTCTTCCTCTTCTTCCAATTCTTTAAATTCTACCACATTATCATCATTATCAATTATTTGCATATCTAATCCTAAAGCTTGGAATTCTTTAATTAATACTCTAAAGCTTTCTGGTACTCCGGCTTGATTAACCGTTTTACCTTTAACTAAAGCTTCATAAACTTTAACTCTTCCGATGATATCATCGGCTTTTACTGTTAAAATTTCTTGTAAGACATGCGCTGCCCCATAAGCATATAAAGCCCAAACTTCCATTTCTCCAAACCGTTGACCTCCGAATTGTGCTTTACCTCCAAGTGGTTGTTGCGTAACTAATGAATAAGGCCCGGTTGCTCTAGCATGTAACTTATCATCAACCATGTGATGTAATTTTAACATATACATAACTCCGACTGAAATACGATGGTCAAAAGGTTCTCCAGTCCGTCCATTATAAAGCACTGTTTTTCCGTCTGGTTCCATTCCTGCAGCGTCCATTTCTTCTTTAATATCTTCCCAAGTTGCACTATCAAATACTGGTGTCGCATAATGAACTCCTTGCATTTTTCCAGCCATACCTAAATGCAACTCTAAAATTTGTCCGATATTCATACGTGATGGCACACCTAATGGATTTAACATTACATCTACTGATTTACCATTTGGTAAATAAGGCATATCTTCTTCTGGTAAAATAAGGGAAATAACACCTTTATTACCATGTCGACCTGACATTTTATCTCCAACTTGAATCTTTCGTTTTTGAATAATGTATACTCTTATAATCTTTGATACGCCAGCTGGAAGTTCATCCGAATTTTCTTTAGTATATATTTTTACATCATGAACTATTCCGGCGGCTCCATGTTCAACTCTTAAAGATGTATCTCTTACTTCTCTAGTTTTTTCACCAAATATTGCATGTAATAATTTTTCTTCACTTGTAAGTTCTTGCATCCCTTTTGGAGTTACTTTACCAACTAAAATATCTCCTTCTTTAACTTCAGTCCCAATTCTTACAATACCATTGGAATCCAAATTTTTTCTAGCTTCTTCGCCCACATTTGGAATATCTCTTGTAATTTCCTCTGGTCCTAATTTTGTATCTCGACAATCTATATCATAATGCTCTAAATGTAAAGAAGTATAAACATCATCTTTTACTAGTCTTTCATTTAAAATTACCGCGTCTTCGTAATTATAACCATTAAAGGTCATGAACGCTACGGTCATATTTTTACCTAAAGCTAGTTCACCTTTTTCGGTTGAAGGTCCATCGGCAATAACTTCGCCACGATGAACTTTATCACCCTTTTTAACAATTGGATGATGATTCAAAGCTGTTGAAGCATTTGTTCTTTCAAAATCGGCTAAATAATAAATATCTTTACCTTTAGCATTTTTAACAATAATTTTCTTACTATCGGCATATTCTACTACTCCATCGGCTTTACAAACCACTGTCGAGCCTGAATCTCTTGCTGCAATATATTCTACTCCGGTTCCTACAATTGGCGCTTCACTAGTTAAAAGTGGTACTGCTTGCCGTTGCATGTTTGCACCCATCAAAGTCCGGTTAGCATCATCATATTCCAAGAATGGAATACAACTTGTTGTAATTGCTACAATTTGACTTGGTGCCACGTCTACATAGTTAACATTTTCTCTTTTAACCATTACGTTATCGCCATTTAACCGACATAAGATTTCATCATTAACAATTCTATTATTATCATCTAATTTAACTGTTGCTTGTGAAATATAATAATCATGTTCTTCATCCGCGGTCATATAAACAACTTCATCAGTAACTTTGCCATCGACAACTTTCCGATAAGGTGTCATAATAAATCCGTATTCATTAATTTTCGCATAACCTGCTAAAGACGTAATAAGTCCAATATTTTGACCTTCTGGCGATTCGATAGGACAAATTCTTCCATAGTGAGAAGCATTAACGTCTCGAACATCCATTCCAGCTCTATCTCTTGAAAGACCACCCGGCCCTAAACTAGATAAACGTCTCTTATCAGTAAGTTCCGCAATCGGATTTATTTGGTCCATGAATTTTGATAATTGAGATGAGCCAAAGAATTCTTTTAAAGCCGCGGTAACTGGTCTAATATTAATTAAAGTTTTTGGCGTAACCGAATCTAATTCTTGAGTGGTCATTCTCTCACGAATAACTCTTTCCATTCTAGCCATACCAGTTCTAAAGACATTTTGAATTAATTCCCCAACTTGTCTTACTCTTCTGTTTCCAAGATTATCTATTTCATCAGTATTTCCAATATTATCATGTAAATTTAAATAATATGATACTGACGCATAAATATCCGAAATTGTAAGTCTTCTAACATCAATTGATTGGTCATTACCAATTATTTTGATAATTCTCTCTGGATTTTCTTTATCATAAACTTTAATTTCTTGAATTTTATCATATTCATCTAATTCTTCATTAATAATTGTTTTCTTTAAATTAAACCCTTTTTCAATTGTTGGTCTAATATTTTCTAATACTTCTTTTGTAACTACAGTTCCTTTAGCCGCTACGACTTTTCTACCATCTTTAATATCTTCGGCTAAAGTACAACCTAATAAACGGTCAATAACATTTAATTTCTTATTAAATTTATAACGACCTACTTTAGCTAAATCATAACGGAATCTATCAAAGAATCTTGTTACTAATTGGTTTTTACTACTATCTAATGTTGCTGGTTCACCTGGTCTTAATTTTTCATAAATTTCAATTAAAGCTTCATCCGTATTTCTCGTTGAATCTTTATCTATCGTATTAGTTAAATAATCATTTTCGCCAAATACTTCATAGATATCTTCATCACTAGATAAACCTAACGCTCTTAAAAATGTTGTAATTGGTACTTTTCTCGTTCTATCAATTCTAACATACATGATATTTCTAGCGTCAACTTCATACTCTAACCAAGTACCTTTATTGGGAATTATTTCTCCACTAATAATTCTCCGTCCATTTTTATCAACTTCTCTTTTAAAATAAATAGATGGACTACGAACTAATTGTGATACAATAACTCTTTCTGCCCCATTAATAATAAATGTTCCAGCTTCGGTCATAAGAGGCATATCCCCTAAGAATATCTCTTGTTCTTTTACTTCACCAGTTTCGTGAATAAATACTCTTGCTTGAACCTTTAGTGGTGCGGCATAATTTACCATTCTTTCCTTAGATTCTTTTACTGAATATCTAGGCGCGTCAAAAGAATAATCGCCAAACTCTAGCGAAATATTCCCTGTAAAAGATTCAACTGGAAATAAATCTTCAAATACCTCTTTAATCCCCACTTCTAAGAATTCTTGATAACTCTTTTTTTGAATTTCAAGTAAATCTTGCAACTCCATTGTGTTGCGACTTCTAGAGAAACTTCTTCTTTCTCTATGGTCTCCAAATTTTTCAACTTTATAAGCCACGATTTCACCCCAATATCTAAAATTTTAGTGCTCATTTAAAGAAAAAACAAATACGTCACCAATTTAAAATTTTATCAATAAAATATTATAATGTCAAGCTATATGTGCCACAAAAATATAAAAACCTTTGCTTTTTTCTTTAATTTCAATTTTATAAAGAGTATTTATCTCTTTAATGATACTCTTACACCCTGCGTCTTTTCTTATTACCACCCATAACTCTCCCTCTGGATTCAAATATTCTTTTGCTTGTCTTAAAAATTCTAAGACCACCTTCTTACCCGCTCGAATTGGAGGATTAGTAATAATTAAATCATACTTTTCCTTTACATTTTCATATATATCACTCATCTTAAATGAGACACTAACATTATTATTTAAGGCATTTTTTTCGGCTAACTTTAATGCTCTTTTATTTACATCTACACCTAAACCTTTTACTTTTAATACTTTACTTAGAACAACACTTATAAAACCATAACCACAACCCACATCTAAAAAATTTGTAATTTCCTTTTTATTCTTTAAATAAGTCTCCACTAAAAGTCTACTTCCATAATCTATTTTATTTTTAGAAAATACGCCATTATCACTCACAAAGCTAAAATCAAAAGACCCATAACTGTATTTTATGATTCTTTTTTCACTTTTCAAATTGTCGTTATTTGTAAAATAGTGTTCCAAATTACCTTTTCCCCTTTTGCTAGATACATTTAGTATATCAAATATTAAAAAATAGTCAAGAAAAAATTGCCCTAAAAAGCAATTTTATAATCCATAATATTATATTCTGTGATTGTCACTTTATTTTGGTTATTATCTACAATATTATATACTGTATAATTTTTATATTCCTGCTTCGCATAACTAAATATTGTCGCGGTATATTTATTCCATATTTCCCCATAATTATTTTGAAAATCGGTTATAGTCGGATATTTCTTCTTTGTTTTATTATCTAACATATTATAAGCTTTATTACTATCATTAAGCATTATATTATTATAAAATTCTGATAAGTAAAGAAGCAATTTATCTTCTAAATCCAGATTAACTCTTTCAATTTTTTCGCCATTATCTATTTTTATCTCTTCTAATTTATAACTCCGAGCATAATTACCAATATTTATGTTATCGGGAATAGGCTTAATTACATAACCGCCATTACTAACAATTACTAAATAATTTACATTACTTAAATATTCACCATCTTCTTCCATCATTCCATAATTAACAAAATACCCATTTATAAAGTAATAAGTTATATTACTATCTTTATTATAATATATCTCTTTTGCTATATAGGAAGTTGTACTATAGTTATTGGCAAATTTACTTATAACATTACTTTCCGTTATCTTATTTTCGTTTTTGTACTCTTCATCTAATATTTTAAATAAACCTTCCCGGTCTTTATTTACCATTAAAGTATAAAAGTCATTAATAACTTTTTGCATGGTAAAAAATTCGCTTTCATTATCTAATCTTGAAATTGTTTTATTAAATGTTGTACTAGGATTATTAGTTTCACTATTATTATTTTTCCTATCATCTCGATTTTTTAAGCTAAAACCTAAAACCAAAGCCAATATGGCAATACTACCTAAAATTATTCCAATAATTATCAATACTTTTTTCTTTGCTTCCAAACTAATTCGCCCCTTCTCCACAATTATTATTAACATAATTAATATATTCTTCTAGCGATTCATTTACTCTGTTTGGACAAGTTGTACTTTCATGAGCTGGACTTTCAAAATCTAAACAGAAATTAAGAGCTACATCCGAAGCGGAATAATTTCCGGTTATATATTTATATGTAATCGCATATCCTTTAGTTTCTTCTAATAAATATCCTAACTGGACACTTAAATCGGCAATCGACTTTTTCTGACTTTTCGCATATTCATAAAGGCCTTGTTTCCGTCCTGCACTCGTCCACTGAATTAAGCCATAACCAGCCCGGTCATTTACGAATTTATCTTTAGCATAACTTCCACTATCGACCCCTTTAGTATATAATTCATCACTACCAAAGCCTTTTATTTCTGGATGAACACAAAAGCCATAATCTTTACCATAAACTTTACAACATTGATTTTCTTCATAGCAATTTTCCAAATTATTCGTTCTAAAACTTCCTTCATGCGCCATATTAATTAAAATTCCTACCACTGCATTTTTGGATAAGCCACTTGCTAATAAAGACTCACAAACTACTTGTTTTCCTCCTGCACTATCACTTACTCCTGCAAAATTAATTGATGAAGTAGGTCG
>CANQHB010000020.1 GCA_947623755.1 uncultured Bacilli bacterium
TATAATTATGACCCTAATCGTAAAAATATTGCCTTAACTTTTGATGATGGACCCAGTAGTAAATATAATCCTTTAATTTTAGCCGAATTAGCTAAAAATAAAGCTCACGCCACCTTCTTTATGGTTGGGAATATGATGAATAGTTGTCAAAGCTGTGTTCTAAATACTTACCAGTCTGGTAATGAAGTTGCCTCTCACACCTATGAACACATGAATATTAAAAATAATTCCGTTGAAAAAGTAAGTACTAGCATAAATAAAGTAAAAGAGCTTTATACCAGTATTACTGGCGACACTATTAAACTTTTACGTCCTCCTTATGGAGCATATAGTAAAACTAACCTCGAAAATATTAGTGAGCCTTTAATCTTATGGAATTTAGATACCAATGATTGGCGTTATCGTGACGTTGAAAAAATTACTACTTACATTAAAGAAAATGCTAGTGATGGTTCTATTATTCTTATGCATGAACTATATGAAACCAGTTATCAAGCCGTCGTCGAAATATTACCATGGCTATACGCTAATGGCTATAATGTAGTAAGTGTCTCTGAATTAGCTAAACTTCAAAATCGGACTATTGAACCAGGTAAAGCTTATACCTCACTTAAATAAATTGCCAAAAATCTCTTTTTGTGCTAAACTATTGTAGCGAAAGGAGATTTTTTTATGGATTTATACCAAGAACATAATCAAAATCTTAAATTTATAATGTCCACCATCCCCAATTTTGAATATCAAATTGAGTTATTAAAACTGTTAACTGAGTATAACAATAAATTAATCTCTAAAGCTTTAAAAAAAGGTGTTATAGTAAGTGGCCTTACTAATTTAGACGATTCTACTTATGAATTAATTAAAAATACTAATTGGCTTATCATGGCTAGTAAAAGTAAAATCAGTACATTAATTATTTATGGCACGCATAACTTAAATGAAAGCCAAATAAAAGCCGTTATTGCCGATGAACAAAGTTTAATCACCGAATTTTATAACAAGCAAAATAGTTTAAATTTCCGTATTCTAAATCTTTTCGGTATTATTAATACGATTACTAAATATTTAGAAAACCCTGGACTATCTAGATAAATCCAATATCTTCATCTGGTCCTCCTCGGTTAATTTCTCCCACTAAAGCTAAAGCTCCGGCGACTAAAAATAGTAGGGAAGAAATAAGGCCAATATGAACATTTAAAACTTCCTTTCGAGAAGCATCTCTTTTTAATGTCTGAATATCTTCATAATTAAGTAAAACAAAATAAAGATAAATAAAAAAAGCCACACTAAAAATTGTAATATTTAACACTTTAAATTTCTTTTGTCCGCTAGTATCACCTGTAAGTAAATAATTCCGTTCATAATTATTCGATAATAAAGCCCCAATCACAATAAAAAAATATATTAGCCATATTAAATCTTCATTCTTAAGTCTCTGTAATTTAACACCAATATTCATATTAAAATATATTGCTGTAAAGAGTTTATTATGTTAAAATAAATAATTAAAGAAAAGAGTGATAATATGACTTATGAAAATATGTATGACACATTAGAATATATGAAAAAGAATAATTTAAGGATTACTGAAGAACTATTAAATACTTTAAAATTCGCTCATCGTCTTTCGAGTAAAGATATGGCCATTTTAAAGTTACCTCTTGAATATATTAAAATATTTATTAAACAACCTAATCCCGAACTTTTGGAATTTTTAATGATAGCGCATAAAAAGAAATATGATTTTGCCAAAGTAACCAATTATAGTTATTTTTTGATATCACCCAATAATTCTTATCGTAATGAATATCGTAAATTACTTTTAAAAGCTTTCCAAAACGAAGATATCTTTAATTCTGATTTTGCCATGAACTTAATTATAAATCAAATATATCTTAAAAAATTAGAGGCTCTAATTAAAGCTTGTGAAATTCCTGAAATAAGAAATAACCACCATCTATTAAATATTATAAGTAGTGTTAAAGAAGCTGAAGAAATGACTGCTTTAACCGAAGCCTTTAAACATGAAGAAATTAGAACTAATCCCGTCGCGATTGATTACCTATCTAAACAAAAATATGTTGAGGGTATTATTACCGTTACGAAGGCTCTTTTAAATCCTAATATAAAAAGCAATCCTCAAGCTCTAGCTTTAATTGCTCGTACTGAAAATATTTTTTTACAGTCTGTTTTATATGAAGCTTGTTTAAATCCTAAGATTCTAAAAGACTTTGAATTTCTAACTTTTTTAACTAAAATACCTTCTCCATATGAAAAAGTTAAAATTTTTGTTGAAGCTTATAGTAACCTAAATCCAAAAGAATATCAAGAATTTATGGCTTTTTATGAGTCTAATAAATTATGCTCGGTCAGTATATTAGAATCGAAATGTGAATATCTAATTGAAAGGCGAAATTTAGGTATTTATGAAGAAAAATTAAATTCTTGCTTAGCAACCGGTGATATCGAAAAGTTTATGCTAGAATATCGCCAAATTGCTAATAACCCCACTTTAAGAAGAGTAAAACATTTTAATATTCCAACTGAATAAGTTGGTTTTTTCATAAAAAAAATATTTTTTGTCAAATTAGCAGTTATATATTGACAAGTGCTAAGCATAATATTATAATGTATTTAGCACTAAAGAAGTAGTAGTGCTAAAAAGGTGATATCATGGATGAAAGACAAAAGAACCTATTAAAAGAAATTGTGGAATGCTACATTAAAGAAGCTAAACCGATTGGTTCCAAATATTTATGTACGAAATTTAATTGTTCTAGTGCCACCATTCGTAATGAAATGGCCTTTCTAGAAAAATTAGGTTTAATCGAAAAAAACCATGTTTCAAGTGGTCGGATTCCTAGTGAAGCTGGTTATAAATATTACGTTAATAATTTAATGCAGCCGAAAGAATTAACTGGTGAAGATATGTTAAAACTCCAAACCATCTTTGCTAATAAAGATTTAGTTGTAAGTGACGCGATACTAAAATGCTTAGAAATAATTAGTGATATTACGAATTATACTAGTGTTGCTTTAGGTAAACAATCAAATGAAAATTCTCTTAAGCAAATATCCATAATTCCTTTAGATGACAATAAAATTGTTGCTCTAGTTTGTACTGATAAAGGTATAGTAAAAAATAAACAATTTACTATCCCTGAAAATATCAACTTAATGGAAGTAGTAAAAACTAGCGAAATAATTAATAAAATGTTAATAGGTACGCCAATTCCTATGATTGCCGAACGCTTAGAATATGAAATAAAACCCGTTATCCAGCAGCAAATAGCTCAGTATGAGACTATCTATGATATTTTCTATAATGCTTTTAATGATTTTGTAAGCTCTAAAGAAAATTTTCATGTTGTCGGTCAATCGAAAATGCTTACTCAGCCCGAATATAATGATTCTAATGAAATAAAAAAACTTATTACTAAACTCGAAGATGAAGAGGCCATTCGGAGAATTGAAAAAACGGATGACAACAATAATATTAGCATTTATATTGGGAAAGAAAATGAGTTTGATGATAATGTTACGGTCATTAAAACTAATTATAATTTAAGAGGCGAAAAGGGGACTATTGCAATAATTGGCCCTAAGCGAATGGAATATGACCGTGTTGTCGGGGTTTTAAATATTTTAAATAAGTGGTTAGAAGAAAAAGGTGAATAAATGGAAAATGAAGAAATGAAAACTGCCGAAGTAAAAGAGCCGTCTAAAGAGATTGAAAATACTACTCCAACTAATGCCGAAAATGCTCCCAATACGACTCCTACTGAAGAACCCAAAAAAGGATTCGGCAAAAAGAAAGAAAAACACAAAAAAATTGATTCGGAAAAAGATGAATTAATAAAAGCTAATTTAGAGCTTAAAGAAAAAGTCTTAAGAATCACGGCCGAAATGCAAAATATGAAACGGCGTTATGACTTAGACTTTCAAAACATGTGTAAATATGAAGGAATGTCTCTAATAACCGAAATTCTTCCCGTTATCGATAATTTTGAACGGGCTATGAATATTAAAACTGAAGGTGCTGAAAAGTTCTTATCCGGTTTTAAAATGATTTATGAGAATTTAATAACTATTCTTCATAACAAAGGTGTTACGGAAATTGATACGTTAAATAAAGAATTTGACCCTAATATCATGAATGCCGTGATGACCGAAGAAAATAAAGAAGTTGTCAATAACATTGTCCTCGATTGTTTACAAAAAGGATATATGTATAATGATAGATTAATAAGACCAGCCATGGTTAAAGTAAATGAAAGGAATGATTAATAATGGCTAAAATTATAGGTATTGATTTAGGTACAACTAATAGTTGTGTCGCTGTCTTAGAAGGGGGAGAACCTAAGGTTATCCCTAATAGTGAAGGAGCTCGTACTACTCCCTCAGTTGTCGCTTTTAAAGGCGATGAAGAAATGGTTGGGCAAATAGCTCGTAACCAAGCTGTAACTAATGCCAAAAATACCATTTCATCAATTAAAAGAAAAATGGGAACTAGTGAAAAAGTTGAAGCTAACGGTAAGAAATACACTCCTGAAGAAATAAGCGCTAAGATTCTTGCAAAATTAAAGAAAGACGCTGAAAATTATTTAGGCGAAAAAGTAACTAAAGCAGTTATTACCGTTCCGGCTTATTTTAATGACGCAGAACGTCAAGCAACTAAAAATGCTGGTAAAATTGCTGGCTTAGAGGTTGAAAGAATTATTAATGAACCTACTGCCGCTGCTCTAGCCTATGGTCTTGATAAACAAGATAAATTACAAACTATCCTAGTTTATGACTTAGGAGGGGGCACTTTCGACGTATCTATTCTTGAACTTGGAGACGGAGTTTTTGAAGTTAAAGCTACGGCCGGTAATAATCGTTTAGGTGGTGATGACTTTGATGAAAGAATCATGAACTACTTAGTTGACGAATTTAAAAAAGAAAATGGTATCGATTTATCTAAAGATAAAATGGCTATGCAACGGATTAAAGACGCCGCTGAAAAAGCTAAGAAAGATTTATCAGGTATGACTAATGCTTCTATAAGCTTACCATTTATTGCTCAAAATGATGATGGACCATTACATTTTGAAACTAGTCTATCTAAAGCTAAATTCGAAGATTTATGCCGTGACTTATTTGATTCTACTCTAGAACCTGTAAGAAAAGCTTTAAAAGACGCCAAATTATCTCCTAAAGATATTGATAAAGTAATATTAGTCGGTGGTTCAACTCGTATTCCTTATATCCAAGACTTAGTTAAAAAAGAATTAGGTCAAGAACCAAATAAGAGTGTTAACCCTGATGAAGTAGTCGCTATGGGTGCTGCTATCCAAGGAGGAGTCTTAACTGGTGAAGTTGAAGATATTGTCTTATTAGACGTTACACCATTATCATTAGGTCTTGAAACTTTAGGTAATGTTATGACTGTCTTAATTCCTCGAAATACTACTATTCCAACCAGCAAGAGTCAAGTATTCTCTACTGCCGCTGATAACCAACCTGCTGTTGATATCCACGTTTTACAAGGTGAAAGACCTATGGCCTATGACAATAAAACTTTAGGTAACTTCCAACTTACTAATATTCCACCAGCACCAAGAGGAGTTCCACAAATTGAAGTTAAATTTGATATTGACGCTAATGGTATTGTAAACGTTACAGCTAAAGATTTAGGTACTAATAAAGAACAATCAATTACTATTACCTCATCCACTAATTTAAGTGATGAAGAAATTGATAAAATGATGAAAGAAGCGGAAGCTAATAAAGAAGCCGACGAAAAGAGAAAACAAGCCGCTGAAGTTCGAAATGACGCTGATAGTATGATTTTTGCAACCGAAAAAGCTCTTAAAGATTTAGGCGATAAAGTCGATGAAAAAGACAAAAAAGAAGCCGAAGAAAAAATCGAAACTTTAAAGAAATCGCTTGAAGGCGAAGACGCTGATGAAATCAAGAAAAACACTGAAGCTTTAAATGACGTTGCTATGCGTCTTGCTACTAAAGTTTACGAAGAAGCTGCTAAAAATAAAGAAACAGCTAAAGAAGAACCAGCAACTGATTCAGCCGATACCAAGTCTAAAAATGATGACGTTGAAGAAGCAAATTACGAAGAAAAATAAAGTAAAGTTCTAGGAAACTAGAACTTTCTTAACTGAAAGGAAATACTATGGCAAAAAAAAGAATAGATTTTAAAGAGGAATTAAAGTGGAATCCCTGTGATATTTTTTCCACTCCTAAAGATTATGAAACGGAATATCAAAAAATAGAGACGGCGCTTAATGAGTACGCGAGTTATGAAAATCATATCTTAGATAGTGCTAAAAATTTACTAGCTTTATTAGAATTTGATACGGATATCAGTAAGCGCTTAGAAAAAATATATATTTATGCCCATATTTTAAACGACCAAGATACTACCGATACTTCTAATCAAACTTTATTTGGTAAATCTCTAAAATTATATGAAAAATATGTGGCTACCACTTCATTTATTACTCCTGAGATTTTAAAAAGCGATTATTCGGTTATTACTAGTTATATTAAGGAAGAACCCAAACTTGCGGCTTATAAACGTAGTTTAACTGATATTTTCAAATTTAAAAATCATACTTTAAGTACCAAAGAAGAAGCTTTATTATCCAATTTAGTGAGTGCTTTTAATACTCCTGATGACGTATATTCTCTTTTAACAGACGCAGATTTAGAATTTGGTAAAATTTCTAATGAAGAAGGCCATAAAGAAGAATTAACAGAAAAAAGTTATCGAAAGTTTATTGAATCATCTAATCGTAAAGTTCGTAAGAATGCTTTAACTAAATTATTAGGAACTTATAGTAAATTTAAAAATACTTATGCTTCTCTTTTAATGGCCGAAGTAAAAAATAACAATAAAATCGCTCAAGTAAGAGGCTATAATAGTGCTTTAAGCGCGGCTTTATATAATAATGATATTCCAGAAGATATCTACACTAATTTAATTACGACAGTCAAAAAGAATATTGCGCCTTTATCAAAATTCTGGAAGTTAAAAAAAGCTGCTTTAGGAGTTTCAACTCTTCACTTATATGATACCTATGCTCCTATAACTAAAGAAATTAAGCATAAATACACTGAAACTGAAGCGCGGGATTTACTCTTTGAAGCTCTAAGTGTGTTAGGTGATACTTATATTAATGATTTAAAAAAAGCTTTTACTGAGAGATGGATAGATTTCCCACCTAATGATGGTAAAAGAAATGGGGCTTATTGTACGGCTTGTTATAGCGTTCATCCTTATGTTTTATTAAGTTTTGATGGCTCTTTAAATAATGTCTCAACGCTTGCTCATGAACTTGGTCATGCTATGCATTATTATTATGCTTGCCAAACTCAAAACTACCAAGACTATGCTTATTCCATCTTTGTCGCGGAAGTAGCAAGTCAAGTAAATCAAATTTTACTAAGTAAATATTTAATTAATAAAACAACTAATAAAGAAGACAAAAAATATTTAATTGATGATTTAATTCAAGATTTTAAATCAACTATTTATCGTCAAACCATGTTCGCGGAATTTGAAAAAATCATTCATGAAGAAGACCAAAAAGGGCATGTTTTAACCCATGAAAATTTATGCGATATATATTATCGCCTAAATAAAGAATATTTTGGTAAAAATATAGTCGTGGATGATATTATCAAATATGAATGGGAAAGAATCCCTCATTTCTATATGAATTTTTATGTTTATCAATATGCGACGGCTTATGCGGCGGCGATAAAAATTGCCATGGATATTTTAAATCACAAAGAAAATGCGGTTTCTAATTATTTAGCCTTTTTAAAATTAGGTTGTACTAAAACCCCAATTGAATCTTTAAAAGTCGCAGGCGTTGATATGAGTAAGCCTGAACCTCTTGAAGAAGCATTTACCTATTTTGATAATTTAGTAAAAGAATTAGAAACCTTATCTAAAGACTAGAGGTGAAAATATGAATAAAAAAGATTATTATGAAGTTTTGGGTGTTTCCAAAACGGCGACCGATGAAGAAATAAAACGCGCTTTTAGACGTCTTGCTAAAACTTATCACCCTGATAATAAACAAACTGGTGATGAGGCTAAATTTAAAGAAGTCGGAGAAGCTTATGCTATCTTATCTGACCCCACTAAAAGACGCCAATACGACCAATTTGGCCATCAAGCTTTCACCAATAATGGTGGGGCTAATTATAGTGGCTTTAGCGCTGATGATATTGACTTAAGTGATATCTTTAATGATTTATTTGGCGGTGGTTTTGGTAGTGGTTCTTTTGGTGGATGGAGTGGTTTTTCTAACTTTAATACTAAAAGTTCTTCTAAACGTCCTAGAAAGGGCGAAGATAGTTTAGTTCATGTTAATTTAACCTTCGAAGAAGCAGCCTTTGGTTGTAAAAAAACTATCACTTTAGACTTAAATGAAAAATGTGATAAATGTGGTGGCCTTGGCGGTTTTAAAGAGAAAAAGTGTCCCGATTGTGGTGGTGCTGGGCGGATAATTAGTGAACAACGTTCTTTATTTGGCGTTTTCCAAACCCAAACTTCTTGTCCTCGTTGTAATGGCACTGGAAGTGTTTATGAAGAAACTTGCAATAAGTGTCGCGGAATTGGTCAAGTTCGCACCAAAAAAGATATTGAAGTAACTATCCCGGAAGGGGTCGATAATGGCTACCAACTACGTATTTCCGGTAAAGGTTCTAGTGGTTCTAATGGTGGCCCTAATGGAGATATCTACTTGGAATTTAAAGTAAAAGACCATGAAATTTTTACGCGAGAAGATGAAGATATTTACCTTCATGTACCTCTTACTATTACGGAAGCCATCTTAGGTACTAAAAAAGAAATACCTACGCTTACCGGTAATGTTATCTTAGAAGTAAAACCAGGCACTCAATCTAATGATAAAGTAAAATTAAAAGGAAAGGGTATCAAACGAATTCAAGCTCTTGGTCGGGGTAACATGTATGTAATATATGACGTTATTACTCCAAGTAAACTTTCTCTAACTCAAAAAAAACTTATCAAAGAATTAGAGAAAACTGATTTATCGGATGAACCAATCTTTAAAAATTTTAAGAAATATCTCTAAAGTGTTAATCTTAACACTTTTTTATTTTCTTTTAAAGTAAAGTTATCTTTAAAAAATTGACAATTTCGTTAAATATTTATATACTATAAGATATAAAGGGGCATGAATAAATGCAAAATCGATATAAAAGAATTTTAATATTTATTGGCGTTTTACTCTTAGGCTGTATCTTTGTTGGCGTTGCGTATCTTTTTTATGATAAAGTAATTAAAGACGCGACCGAAGTTGAAGTTATGGGTGATTTATCTATTAATTATCTTAATGGTAAAAGAATAACTGATAATAGTCTTTATAATTTTTCCATCACCAATAATGGTTCTAATGACCTATATTTTGAAATCTTAATTGATAATTTAAAAAACTATGAATCTAAAGTTAAATATAGTCTTCTAAGTAAAGAAGCAAGTCTTAATTTAACTAATGAAACTTTAAATGTTAGTACCAATAGCCTCGCCAGTAACATTTTAATTCCGAAAGGCACTACTGAAAACTTTAGTTTACAACTATCTAATAATTCCATGACTTCTTTTGACTTAATCATTAAAAAAACAACCGATTCCAAAGAATATTTCTATGCGACTATTTTAAAAAATAATGAAGTAAAGCAACAAAGTACCACGTTAGTTGGAACTGAACTTGCAACGACCGATGAAGGCTTAATTGAAGATATCGATGACTATGGAATAACCTATTATTTCCGCGGTAATGTTTCTAATAACTATGTTAATTTTGCTGATTTAACTTGGCGTATCGTTAAAATTAATGGTGATGGTACCGTTAAATTAGTCTTAAATGAATTAGCTCCCGAGTTATCTAATTATCATGGGGAAATAAAAGAAATTGAAGATTATCCCAATACTAGTATCATTAATTCCTTAAATTCTTACTATGCGACTTATTTACAAAATTATGATGAATATATCGCCGGGGCTAAATACTGTATTGAAACTTTAAATGATGGTGGGGAAAAAACCAAAACTTACAATGCTTATAATCGCTTAGCCAAAGATAAAATTCCTAGCTTTAATTGTCTTGGTAAGACTTTCAATAATAAAATTGGCCTTTTAACCGCGGATGAGGTCATGTATGCGGGTGCTAACTTAGAAGATGATAATAAAGAGTATTACTTATATAATAGTAAAATTGAAAACAACTGGTGGACTTCCACTTTAGCAAAATCTACCGAATCAGACTTTAATCCTTTCGCAGTTAGCCAAAATGGTAAAGTTGTTTCCAATGTTTCAGGTCTATTATTCCGGGGTCTTCGTCCTAGTATAAATTTAGACCGCAAAGTAATTGTAAGTGGTACAGGCTCTATCGATAATCCGTACCTTATATCGGAATAAGTTGTAAAGTGTTCGCCAAAAAAACGTAAATACTTGATAATAGCTTTTCACTAAACCGATTTTTTGATAAAATAAAGATGGTGGTAAAAATGGATATACTAAATGATACAATTAGCTTTATAAAAACCTTATCATTTGTTGATATCGTCTTTTTCTTGGCCGTTTTAGTCTTAATGCTACTTGTTATAACCTTAATATATTTTATAATCGAGCATGATGAAGAAATTGCCGAAGAAAACCTTATCGATAATTTAGTTAAAACTCCCACTGAAACTAAAGCTACCCAAGAAATGACCGACTTACAAGCCATAACTAAAGCTTTAGAAGAGGCCGAACCTAGCACCGTTAACTTAAATATGTACGAAGAAGAACAAGAAGAAAAAGCCATCATTAGTTATGACGAATTATTAAAACATAAAAATGATTTTGCGCTAAATTATAGTGAAGAAGAAAACATTGATGATGACTTAACCATCAAAAAAGTTGATTTAGATAATTTAGTAAATAAAGAAATAAAGGTTGAACCTAAAATCAATGTTACCATGATATCTTATGAAAAAGAAGAAGCTTTTTTAGAAGCTTTAAGAACTTTACAACAAAAATTAAATTAACAAAAATAGGGGGATAATATGAAATTTAATATTGTAACTTTAGGGTGTAAAGTAAATACTTATGAAAGTGAGTATATCAAAGAAACCCTTCTTAAAAATAATTTTATTTATGAACCAGCTAATCCCGATATTATTATTATTAATACTTGTAGTGTTACTAATACCGCGGATAATAAATCTTTAAAAATGGTAAGGCATTATAAAACTACTAATCCCGATAGTATTATCGTCGTTTGTGGTTGTAGTGCCCAAAATAATCAAACCAAATATGAGTCTTTAGGAGTCGATATCTTAATTGGCAATAAAGAAAAAAGTAAGATAGTCGCTTTACTTAATGATTATTTAACCACCCATCAAAAATATACTTACTTTACTAGTGAACGTAATCTAGAATTTGAAGATATGGCTTTAGAAAAATTTACTACCCATACCCGGGCTTTTATAAAAATCCAAGATGGCTGCAATAATTTTTGCTCTTATTGTATCATTCCTTATGTTCGTGGCGATTTACGTAGTAAACCATTTTTAAAAGTCTTAGAAGAAGCTAAAACTTTAGTTCAAAATCATCACCAAGAAATAGTTTTAACGGGTATTCATACTGGTTCTTACCATGATAATGGTCATGATTTAAGTGATTTAATTTTAGCTCTAGCAGCTATTCCCGAATTAAAACGGATTCGTATCTCTAGTATTGAAATAACTGAATTAAATGCTAAATTCTTAAAGGTTTTAAAAACCTGTCCTAAATTAGTAAGTCATTTACATATTCCTCTTCAAAGTGGTAGTGAAGCTATCTTAAAAAGAATGAACCGGAAATATGATAAAGCTTATTTTGCTAGTAAAATTGCTGAAATTCGCGCCATTCGTCCAAATATTGCCATCACTACCGATATTATCGTAGGTCATCCTTATGAAACGGGCGCTGATTTTCAAGAATGCTATAACTTTGCCAAGTCTTTAGAATTTGCTAAAATTCATGTTTTCCCATACTCTATTCGAAATGGTACGGCGGCATCTCGAATGCCTAATCAAGTTGATGGCCCCACCAAAAAAGCTCGGGCTCGCAAGCTAATAAGCTTATCAAATGAATTAGAAAAAAAATATATCGCCCAATTTCTTAATAAGGAAGTAGAAGTTCTTACGGAAGAATATCTTGATAATTATGCGGTTGGGCATACCCCTAATTATTTAAAAGTCTACTTGCCAAATTCCGCTAAACTAAATACTATCTATAAAGTTTTAATTACTAAAAGTAAAGATAATATCTTATATGGTGATATTGTTACTTGCAGTAATCCTAAAATAAGTTTATAATATATTGTAGGTGATACTAAAATGGATAAAGAATATTTAACTTCAGGGGATATTGCGGCTTTAGTTAAAGCTTCTAAATCTTTAGCTCCCGGTGAGATAGAAGTAGGGTCTTTAGGTTACACGACTATTCCTCAAAAAAATGGTCTCTCTAAGGTTGTCACTAATTTTATTCCGGACGTTTTACAATCTGAAAACCAAACCCCAAATATAACCATTAATGCTTCAATAAGTTCTTTAACTAAAGATGAAACTTATCATTTAACGGGCGAAGTTTATTCTGAATCTTTTAAAAATAAACCTAAATTTAGTTTAAAAAGAACCTTTTTTGCTAAGCTAAATCATCTTCACGAAAAAGTTAACTTAAAACTTCTTAACTTAGGTCGGATTATTTATTATTATGATGAATCCGGTAAAGTTTACTTTAAAGATACTAATAATCATATTTATTATGTAAATTCCACCAAAACCGGATGTGTCACTCCCTATGGCGAATATGGTAAATTAATACCGACTAAAGAGGGGTATGATATTGAGTTTGACCCCGATATTGATACGACTTATTTTGATTATCTTTATATCACCCCTAAGTATGCTAAAGAAAGTGAAAAAGATACCCAACTTCCGGAATTTAATCCATATCAATCTTTATTTACGGAAGAACAGCAACCTTCATCTAAAGTAATTGATTTCGAAGCTTATCGTGAAAAAATGTCTCACCCTGACTTTCATCGTTAATCTATAAAGGAGTACTTATGAATTACATCAAAGGTAAAATACGAAATATTATCTATCAAAATAAAGAAAACGGCTATGTAGTCGCTGTTTTTCGCATTAAAGAAACTAATGATACCAAAATGACTTCTTACCTTAATAAAACAGTTACCATTACCGGTACTTTTTTAGACATTAATTTAGAAGAAACCTATATTTTAAAAGGGGAGCCCCTAAAACATGAACGTTTTGGCTTTCAATATAAAGTTGATAGTTATGAAAAAGAAGAACTAAGTACTAAAGACGCAGTCAAAGAATTTTTAACTAGTTCTCTAATTAAAGGGTGTGGCAAGACTACTGCTTCTAAAATAGTCGATACTTTAGGAATAGAGGCCATCCAAAAAATCAAAGAAGACGTAACTGTCTTATACAACATTCCTGGTTTAAATGAGGCTAAAGCCCAAACTATTCGAAATTCTATTCTCGAATATAGTGAAGCGGA
>CANQHB010000021.1 GCA_947623755.1 uncultured Bacilli bacterium
AAAATGTTGGGACCAATTTTGGAAAAATTAGAAGAAAATGTTTTAAAAGTAAATGTTGATACGCATGAAAAATTAGCACAAGAATTTGGGGTAATGAGTATTCCCACGATTTGTTTCTTTAAAGATGGCGAACTTAAAAATAAAGTGATTGGTTTTCGAAATGCCGAGGAATTAAAAGAATTAATTGGTGAGGTAAAGTAATGGAATATTTAGACGCTTATCAAGAGAATAAAGAATATATAGGAAAATTTCCCCGGGATTATGTGCATGAACAAGGATTATGGCATAATACTGTTCATTGTTGGCTTTATGATGATTTAGGAAATATTTATTTTCAAATTAGAAGTGACGCTGGGAAATTTTATACGACAGCTTCCGGCCATGTAAGAGCGGGCGAAACAATAAAAGAAGCTTTTGGAAGAGAAGTTAAAGAAGAAATTGGTATAGATGTCAATTATGAAGAGGCTTTTTTGTTAGAGGTTGTGCCCTGGAAGATGGATAAAGAAAAGAATGGTAAATTAATTAAAGATAGAGCATTCGCGAATGTTTATTTACTTAATATTAAAAATCACCAATACCATTTTGTTTATGATGATGGAGAGTGTATGGGAGTAGCTAAAATGCAGGCTAGAGAAGTACTTGATTTATTAGATGATAAAGTGGCTAGTATTAAAGGAACAGTTATTTATGAAGATAATAAACCAATCGAAAAAGACACTACCAAAGATGATTTTTTAGTAATGCCACATGAGAATTTAAAAGAAAAATATGGAAAAATATTAGAAGCGGTAAAAAATAGAAGTTAAGGCTTCTTTTTTGCTTGGAGAGTAATTTTGTTTAATAATTTTAGTTTAATTAAGAAACTACCAAGAAAGAAGACGAGGGCCATAACAAATAAAAGAATGGCCATAATAATACTTAAAGTATGGTTTTGTTCATATTGAAAAGTTAAAAGTAAAAGAATGCAAGCACAGACAACGGCAAAAATACTATAAATATTTAATCTTTTAAGACGCATGGAAATGTCAGATTGAGCATATTTTTGATGATAGATTTCTTTTATGTGGATTTTATCTTTTTTTGATAAAGAACGATATTCTTTAAACATAATTTTCACCTCAAATATATTTTATCATAGAAATTAAGAATTTACATTAATTATTTTACATGTTATAATTTTATTAGTAATATTATTGGTAATAGGTGAAGAAAAAGTGAAAGAAAATAAACCGACGATAACAGATTTTATTTGGTTATTTATATTGGGTTGTGTCCTGGGATTTATCTTAGAGACAGGTTGGTATTATATTAAACATGGAGTATGGATTAATAAGCAGGGACTTTTGTATGGACCTTTTAAACCAATTTATGGGTTTGGGTTAGATGTAATCGTTTTAGGAATGTATAAGTTTAGAGAACATAAATTATGGGTTAAATTTATAATTGGTGTCTTACTGGGAAGCTTATTTGAATATTTTGGAAGTTTATTTCAGGAATATATTTTTGGGACGGCGACTTGGAGTTATGCTAGCTTTAATTATAATATTGGGGGAAGAATATATATTCCTTATTGTTTAGCTTGGGGTGTCATTGCCGTGTTATGTATTGATTATATATATCCGTGGTTTAAGAAGAAAGCGCATATAGCCCCGAAAATAATGAAAGAGGCCGTGACAATTATCGTGACCGTTTTAATGCTAATAGATATGGGGCTTACTATTTTAGCAACAGTAAGATATAGTGCTAGAGCTAAAGGCGATACAAGTAATAATGTAGTGTTAAAATTTATTGATAAAACTTATAATGATAGTTATATGAAAAAGAAATTTCCAAAATTACGCGTAGTGGAAAAGTAAAGGAAAAGGAGTAGAAGTTAAAATGCCAAAAAAGAAAAGAAATAAAAAAATAGGAATACTTATTTTATTATTAGTAGTGGGGGTACTTATCGGAGTAGGGGTAAAGTTTTACTTTGATAAAAAAGAAAGTGATAACAATAGTAACTTTAAGTATTTAGTGGTGGATAGTGAACAGAATTATTATTTAAAGAAAGTAAAAAATAACTTTAGTATTGAAGTAAAACCAGAAAAAGACTTTAGTTATGAAGTGGTAGATAGTGATGGAGAGATTGTAAAAACCAAACTAGAAAAGAAAGATAAAAATAAAATAATTAAACCGAAAAATAAATATAAAGAAGGGGAAGTTTATACTTTAACTATTGAAAATGGGTCATTTGTAAATCAAGAGTTAAAGGACACGAAAACAATTACTTTTAAAGTTGAAAGAGAAGAATCTTTAAAATTTAAATTAAAGGATAATGTTAATTATCTAGTCGATAAAAAAGCGACAGTTAAAGATAATGTTTTAACAACTAAAGAAGATTATGAAGTAGATGATATTATCATAGTCGATAATAAAGCCGCGTATAAAATAGTGAAAAATAATTATGATAATACGTATGATTTAGAAATACCTAATATTGATGAATTATATGATGATATAGACATTTATCAAGAAGAACCGGTGGATTTATCAGATTTTAAAGCTAGTGATGACTTTAAAGATTATCTTACAATGGTGGTAAAAGATTCTAAATGGTATCATAAATTAGTAAAAGAAGTTAAGGCTGCGCCAGAGATAGGCTTAGAATTTGATACAAGTAAAGCGAAGAAAGGAATTTTAGGCGTATCGTTAAAATTTACAATTCCGGCCGGGGATGAAAGTAATTTTATTACAATATTAGAAAATCATGATTTAACATTTGAGGTTAATTTTAGTATTGAAGTTACAAGTAATTTAGATTGGACTTGGGGTGCAATAGATGCCGCAGTAAATGTTAAAGTAACGGATGGCTATAATTTTAATATTGATTATGTCGACGCCAAGTTAGAAGATATAACAACCGTTCAGGATATTGAGAACTTTATTAATACCTTTAATGTGGAAGATTTAGACTTTGACCAAGATGAAGTAACGAAATTACTAGGAAGAACAACGGTACCGATTGGGACAACAGGCTTTTATTTTAATATTGATTTAGGAATAATATTTGATTATAACATGGCTGTGGATGCCGGATATAAAGTAAAAAATGAAACGAATATTACCTTTGGTTTTAGTTATGATAAAGATGAGGGCTTTAATCCTTATGGTAGTAGTGCAACTAAAAATGTTGAAAATCATGCTTATTTAAGTGGAGAAGCTTCCGTTAAAATAGGTATGGATATGGCGATGGGGATAAGTTTCTTAAATATTGTAGAGGCTGCCGTGGGAGTCGATGTTGGAGCTTATGGAGATGGTAGTCTAGAAGTAATTGCGACCGCTGTACCGGATGGAACATTAGATTATAATTCATCACTTACAGTAAGTGCCGAAATTGGACTATTTATGGACGCCAATATTAGATTTACGGCTTTAGATTTTAAAAAAGACTTTGATTTGATACAATTAAAAGACCCATTCTTTAAGTTTAATTATCCAGAAGAAGATGAAAGTGATGATAAGGATAAAGATAAAGAAGATAAACCAGTTAGTGGTAAAAAAGAAGAAGTAAGTTTAAGTGATACAAAAATTAAAAAATATTATGATATCTTTTTTGATGAAATGGGACAATATATGACAACTTATGTCACGGCAAAATCAGTAAAATATGAAGACCTTAGTACGAATGCTAAATTCGAGATGGTTATTAAAAGTATTCCCGAAAATGAATATAAACCTTATGGAGAATATGAATATAGAATAACTAAAGAAGTATTTGATAAATACTATAAGAAAGCTTTTGGACCGAAGGCAACATATGATGAGGCTGTACTAAATGATAAATTAAGCATAATGATTATTTCCTCTAAAGAAACGCTTCCTAGTTTAATTACCCATTATAGTCCTTATTATACTTATGATAGTAAGTTAAAAAGCTTTATCTATCATGGTGGAGGTGTTGGAGACGCTTGTCTAGGGCCTGGAGATTGTTTATTTAATAATTCAAAATTGGTGGAAGCTTATAAAGAAGGAGATTATTTATATATAGTTTCCAAAGTAATTGCGATAACCGAAGTTTATACCTTAACTGCGGATGGATATGATATAAAGTTAGACCAAGCCAAAGTATATAAAGACGTCAATAGAGAAAAATTAATTACTGATAAAGCAGATATTAATACAGGTAATTATAAAGAATATTTAGACCAAGGTTCAACGGTAACTCTAGTATTAAAAAAACAAAGTGATAGTGAAGATTATTACTTTGTGGAAAGTATTGTTGAATAAAAAGAAGCCAACTTAGATTGGCTTTTTTAGTTATTTTAGATAATAAAAAAGCCCTTATAATAAGGGAATTTGTAATCTAAAATGGTGACCAGTACGAGATTCGAACTCGTGAATGCTGCCGTGAAAGGGCAGTGTGTTAAGCCACTTCACCAACTGGCCAAAAAATGGTGGGACTGGGGGGACTTGAACCTCCGACCTCACGCTTATCAGGCGTGCGCTCTAACCAGCTGAGCTACAATCCCATAAACAATAATTGGTGTCCCCTCAGGGATTCGAACCCTGGACCCACTGATTAAGAGTCAGTTGCTCTACCAGCTGAGCTAAGGAGACGTTTTCATAAATGCTATTTAATTATATCATATTTTTGTTAAAAGGCAAGAGAAATTTGTTATTTTTATGAAAAACTTGTTTTAAGCCCGTAATTAGGGACTTTTCCTTGACAAAAATGGGGAAAAGCGCTAATATTATAGTATAGTTAAAGAGTAAAGGAAGAAAATTAATGGAAAGTAAGAAAATAATTTTGAGTTATTGTAAAAACTTTGAACGAATTATGGGAACGGATTTCTTAGATGGGGATAATGTTTCAATGAAATTAGTGGAAATATATAAAGATTTTATATTTAAAATAGACGTTAATAATTTAGAAGACGTAAATAAAGCTATTTTAATTGATACTTTAATGGGAAAGTATATTGAAGATTATGCTTTTAGAAAAAAATTACAGGGAGAAATGCGAACTATTAAAATAAAAAAGAATGCTAAAGATATGATAAGGTCAATTGTCGATAGTTTAATCGATATATTTAAAAAATATCAAGAAGAAGTGACGCGAAAAATTTATATTTCCCGATGGATTTAAAACTTTAAGTTTGGGAAGAAATAAACAGAAATTGTTTATTTTTTTTAGGGATTTTGATATAATTATGTACATGATACGGAGGAATTATAATGGATTTCTTAAAGAAGTATAAAATAGATATTGATAAAGAGTTACTTACGATGGCTTTAACCCATAGTAGTTATTCTAATGAACATGGGGGAGAAGACTATGAGAGGTTAGAATTTTTGGGAGACGCGGTGCTTCAATTAATAACTAGTGAATATTTTTATAAAAATTTACCGGTGGGAGAAGGAGAATTATCTAAAACACGAGCTAGTTTTGTTTGTGAAGAAGCTTTAGCCGAATATTCCAAAAAAGTAGGAATTGATAAAGAAATTAGAGTGGGTAATGGGCAGTTAAAAGACGTTAATGATACCATTATTGCCGATTGTTTTGAGAGTGTTTTGGGGGCTATTTATTTAGACAAAGGTTTTTTAGTAGCGAAAAATTATGTATTAGAAGTAATAACACCTTATATTTTAGAACACCATGTATTTTTAGGTGACTATAAATCAAGATTACAGGAATTAGTACAGACTGACCGCAAAACTTTAGAATATGTCTTAGTTAAAGAAGAAGGACCTAGCCATGATAAGACATTTGTTTTTAATGTGGTAATTGATGGTATAGTTTATGGCCAGGGAGTAGGAAAAAGTAAGAAAGAAGCAGAGCAACAAGCGGCTAAAAATGCTTTAGCAAAAAGAGTAAAGTAAAGGAAGTAGAAGCATGTATTTAAAAAATATTAGGAGTTATGGTTTTAAGTCGTTTGCGGATAAAATAGATTTAGAAATTAAAAAAGGAATTACAGCGATTGTGGGACCTAATGGCTCGGGGAAAAGTAATATTGTGGACGCAGTAAGATGGGTTTTAGGAGAACAATCAATTAAATCACTTAGAGCAACCGAGGCAATGAGTGACGTTATTTTTAGTGGGTCAAAATCCCGACCAGCTCAAAATAGAGCTTATGTTTCCTTAGTTTTTGATAATTCTGACCATTATTTAAATAGTGAATTTAGTGAAATTGAAATAAAAAGAGTTATTTATAATACCGGAGAAAATGAATATTACTTAAATAATACGAAAGTAAGACTAAAAGATATTACCGATTTATTTTTAGATACCGGGGCCGGGAATGATTCGTTTAATATTATTTCGCAGGGAAGTGTTCAAGATATTATTAGTAGTAAACCGGAAGCAAGAAGAACGATATTTGAGGACGCCGCCGGGGTATTAAAATATAAAAAGAGGAAAGAAATTAGTTTAAAAAAGCTAGAGAAGACCAAAGAAAATTTAGCTCGGATTAAATTAGTAATTGAAGAGTTAGAAAAGTCGGTGAATCCTTTAAAGAAACAAAAAGAAGTCGCCGAAAAATATTTAAGTTTGAGTGAAGAGTTAAAAAATACCGAAATAGCTTTAATTGCTAAAGATATTACCAATATTAATATTAATTATAAAAAGTTAAAAACCGAAGTGGACGCGATTCAAAATGAACTTACTACAATGAGTACAACAAATTCGGAGGATAATTCAAAGTTAGAGAAATTAAAATTAGAAGATTTAAAATTAGATGAAGAAATTACCAAGAAAAATAATGAATTTATAAGACTTACCGAAAACTTAGCTAGTTTGGAAGCCGAAAAATTAGTGACAATGGAAAGAAAGAAATATGAAACTAGCCAGGGAAATTTAGAAGAAATATTAATTAAATTAAAAGAAGAACAACTAGAAATTAAAAAAGAAATGACCACGGAGAAAGCAAAATTAGATGATTTAATTTTAGATATTAAAGAAAAGGCTATTTTAAAAGATAAAATTGATAATGAGATAATTACGTTAAAAGTAAAAAGAAGTAAGATAGTGGGAAATATTAATGACCAAGAAAAGAATATTTTAATATTAGAAAATAAAAAAGAAATATTAGAAAATAATATTAATAATAATTCGAAGTTACCATATGGGGTAAAAAGTATCATTAATAATATGCGCCTTAAAGGGGTTCATAATACTATTGGAAATTTAATAGAATTTGAAAATGGCTATACAACCGCAATTACAACCGCTTTAGGGGCTAGTTCTAATTTTATTATTGTAGATGATGAAGAAGCGAGTAAAGAGTGTATTAATTATTTAAAAGAAAATAGATTAGGGAGAGCGACTTTTTTTCCGCTTAATATTATTAAAGAAAAAAGTGTCTTAAGTGATGATTTAGCCAAAATTAAAAATCATCCAGGTTTTATTAATATTGCTAGTAATTTAATTAATTATGATAAAAGCTATGATAATATTATGAAAAATCAATTGGGTAATGTTATTGTAGTAAATGATATTGATACCTTAAATGAAATAGGAAAGTTGTTAAATTATCGGTATAGAATAGTATCATTAGATGGTGAAATTTTATATTCGGGAGGTTCTATTACAGGAGGTAAAGATAAATATAATAATAGTGCTTTTAATGATAAGTTAGAATTAAGTGAAGTGGAAGAAAAATTAGAAGTAGCAAAAGTAGAATTAGAGAATTTAAAAAAAGAATATAAAGAATTTGAGAAGAACTTTAATGAGATGGAAGCTAAAGAAAGTGAAGTTTCAAAGAATCTTATTAATTTAAATGAAATTTTAAATACTAGAACAAATAAAGTAAGAGGCTTAGAAGAAGCATTAAATAAAAAAGAATTAGAGATTAAAGGAAATCAAGAAATAGGGGATAATAAATTAGATAAGAAATTAGTTAGTATTTTAGAAGAAGCAAGTAATGTTGCTAGTACCAAAGATATTATTTATAATGAGCTAGAAAAGTTAAAGAAGCAAAAATCAGATTTAGCTTTAGATATTAAAGAAATTGAAAATAAATATAGAAAAGTTAATCAAGATTATAATAGAGTACAGTATGAACTTAAAGAAAAAGAAATTGAATTAGGTAAATATGACGTTAAGTTAGATAATTTATTATTGGAATTATCAGATACTTATGGTATAACTTATGAATATGCTTGTAAAAATTATGAATTAGATATTTTAGAAGAAGAAGCAAGAACAAAAGTGGACGCCATAAAAAAAGAAATTGCCAAATTAGGCGAAGTTAATACCGGGGCTATTTTAGAATATGAAAGAGTAGCTACAAGATATGATTTTTTAGTTAAACAAAGTAATGATTTAGAAGATTCATCAAAAGAGCTTAATGGTATTATAGATGAGATGGATAAGATAATGATTACAAAGTTTAAAGAAACATTTGAAGCGATTGCTAAAGAATTTAATATTGTATTTAAAAAGTTATTTAAAGGAGGAAGAGGTTCGCTTAAACTTACAGACCCAACAGATTTACTTAATACCGGAATTGAAATAGAAGCTGAACCACCAGGAAAGAAACTTAATTCAATTGCTTTATTATCGGGAGGCGAAAAGACCTTAACAGCGATTGCAGTTCTTTTTGCCATATTAAATGTTAAGCCTAGTCCTTTTTGTATATTAGATGAAGTAGAGGCCGCTTTAGATGAAGCAAATGTAGATACGTTTGGAAAATACTTGCAAGAAAAGAAAGAAGCCAGTCAATTTATTTTAATTACTCATAAAAAAAGAACCATGGAATATGCGGATATATTATATGGTATTACCATGCAAGAGTCAGGAGTAAGTAAAATAGTAAGTGTTAATTTAGAAAATGTTTAAAAAAATGAGCTTTAGGTAGAGCTCATTTTATATTTCACGATATTTTTCAATGTTTTTAAAAGGATTTTTAGGGTCAATGTGGTCAACGAATAAAATGCCGTTTAAGTGGTCTATTTCATGTTGGAAAGCAACACTTATATCTTCCCGAACTCGGATTTTAAAAGGTTTACCATCGATATCTTGGGCTTCCACCGTGATTCTTGCAAAACGAGGAACAATACCTTCGACCTCTCTATTAACGCTTAGACAACCTTCACCTTCACCAACATAGATTTCTTCTTCACTATGGCTGATAATTTTCGGATTAATTAAAATATAATTTTTAAACTGGCCATCATCTAATTCTTCCACAATAACAAAGATACGTTTTAATATACCAGTTTGAACATAAGCAAGACCCATGCCCGGACGTAAATTATATTTTTTTTCATATTCTTCTATTTGACTCATAGTTAAATAAGTAATCATATCTTCAATATGTTGTTTATCTTCTTCGGAAAGTGGGAAAGTTACTTCGGCACTTTTTTTGTGTAAAAGTCGGTCTTTTTCATCTAAAATTGTGATATTTGGTAATTTCATACACTCTTCACCCCAAAAACAGTTATATTTTATCACATATTTGCTAATTTTTCAAATAAAAAGGAAGAATATGTCTTCCTAGTTATTATTATTGTTGCCACCAAAACTCCAACCAGCACCAATGATGATGACAAGTAAGATAAATAAAACAATCCAGATGGCAGCGCCTAAACCATAACCGCTAGTATAACCAGCATAGCCACCATTATTATAGCCACCACAAGGTTGACAAGCATTATATCCGCCATAGCCACCACCATAGTAGCCATTATTGCCATAATAATACATATTCATACCTCCTTTATGTATCTATTATAGTTTACTCATTTAGTCATCTTTTTGACATTAAAAAAGTCTAATTTTTAAAAATTGTTTAAAATATTGGGATAAGTATGATAAAATGATAATAGGTGAAGAAGGATGAAAAAATTATTTGCCAAAATGGATATATGGTTATTAGTAATGATGATTATTTATAGTATCTTTGGGCTTATTATGATTTTTTCTGCTTCTAGTGTTTCAACCGTATTAAGATATAATGTACCGCAATATCATTTTTTCTTAAGACAAGCAATATTTTTAGTAGTGGCTTTTATTGCGGGATTTTTAATATTAGGAATTTATACTTCTAGATATAAATATCCTTCCTATTTAGCAATGGCTGGAATAATTGTGGCGTTAATGGGGCTTTTTGTTTATGGTCGCATGACTAATAATGCTCGAAGTTGGTATGATATTGGACCTTTTGCTTTACAACCAAGTGAATTTGCCAAATCCATTATTATTGTCTTTTTAGCAGCAAGTTATAGTCAGTTAGAAAGATTAAAAGTAAAGAATGTTGGATTATTTTTACTTCCGATGGCGATATCTTTAATTGCCGTTATTTTAATTGCATTACAACCGGATTTAGGAACGGCTTTAATTATTTGTGGGATATTATTCTTTATTTTTATTAGTTTACCATTTGTAAAGAAAAACTTTGCCAAAGTATTAAAATTAGGCTTAATAGGGATTGTCATTGCGGGTTTAGGTTTTTTATATAGTGGAGCTTCAATTCTTAATTCTAGACAATTAAAAAGGTTTGAGTTTAAAAATCCGTGTTCAAGATATATTGAAGATACCGGGTATCAAGTATGTAATGGTTTTATTGCGATTCATAATGGAGGCTTATTTGGAGTAGGGCTAGGTAATAGTAGTCAGAAGTATCTTTATTTGCCGGAAAGTCATACCGATTTTATTTTCCCAATTATAGTGGAAGAATGGGGAGCAATTGTAGGGATATTAATTATTTTAGGTTATATGTTTATGTTATATCGGGTTTTAAAAATAGCGCGGGAAGCAGAGAATTTGCGCTTAGGAATACTTGCTTATGGTGTTTTCTTATACTTGCTATTTCATATTTTAATTAATCTTTTAGGAGTGCTTGCTTTAATACCATTAACCGGGGTTCCTTTACCATTCTTAAGTTATGGAGGCTCGTTTACGGTTAATGTTATAATTATGTTATTTGTGGTGGAAAGAGTTTGTATTGAAAATAGAATGATTAAAGAAAAAAGAGAAAGAGATAATATGATAAATCAATAATAAAAAGTAAAATGATAAGTAAACCATTTTACTTTTTATATGCTTATCTATTTTTTAGTGAAAAAGAACTTGAAAAAATCTCAATTATAATGTATTATTAATATAGCATATAGTAATGCATAATGTATTATAAAATAAATTTTGACATGTTTTGTCGAAGCTAATGAAAAATAATTTATTATGTTTTACAATATTATAAGTAAAGGAAGGCTATATTATGAAAAAAAATAATAAACTATTAATAATTGTCTTAGTTTTAATTATTATAGGAGTGGGAGTATCTTTTGCTTACTTTTTACTAGGAACTACAATTACCGGCGATGGTGGATTAAATAGTGGAACAGCGGCAAGATTAATTAAGGTTGTGTTTAATGCTGGTGATGATGAAAATGTAAATTTGCCTCAATTAAATCCGGGAATGACCGCGACAAAGAACTTTAGTGTAAAGATAACTCCGGGTAGTAAAGGTGAAAATACGGCAACTTATTCAATATTTTTAGATATTAAAACAAATACATTTGAATATTGTACAGATAGCAATTATAATGCAGTAGATAATGATTGCAAGAAGAATGAAGAAGAATTAAAATATGTTTTAAAAGAAGATGGACAACAAATTGCAACAGGAGATTTAACTGGAGAAATAGGAAAAATTAGATTGGCAAAGGTTACAAAAACTGTAAATGAAGAAACTACTTATAATTATACTTTAGAAATTACATTTGTTGATACTAATAAAGGCCAAAATCATAATAAAGATAAAGAATTTAAGGCTAAGTTAGGGGTTGAGTTTGCTAGTGAGATTGATCCATCTCCGGCAGAGGAGACATTAGCTAAGATGGGAGTTGAACCTAGTGAAGAAGAAATCGGAGCAATAACGGGTCCATCGTGTGGACAAGAAAAATGTTTTGATGGAGCAACAGTTGATAGTATGCAACAAAATGGATTATATTATGCCGGCGAAGATGATGATGGACCTACATATGTATATAGAGGTACTGTAACTAATAACTGGGTTAAGTTTGGTCAAACAAAAAATAATGAAGATATATGGTGGAGAATCATTCGGATTAATGGTGATGGAACAATCAGAATGATATTTAGTGGAACAACAACAGGA
>CANQHB010000022.1 GCA_947623755.1 uncultured Bacilli bacterium
AAAAAAATTAGTCTTTTAAAAGACTAAAATTTTCTTCAATACTTCTTAAATTAGGATTATGTCTTGATTCAATAAAGTCTGGTATTAAATGTAAATGTACATGCTTAACTTTTTGGTCATCCCCATAATTAAATAATAAAGTTAAAGATTTAGCACCCATCTTTTGCATTATCTTTGGTCCTAATTCTTTTGCTACTTGAAACATATGATTAAGTGTATCTTTATCTAATTCTATGTAATCGGTATAATGTTTCTTAGGAACAATTAAAGTATGTCCATTACTAGTAGGGTTAACGTCTAAAAACGCTACTACTACTTCATCTTCATATATTATTTTACTTTCCAATTCTTTATTTGCTATCTTGCAAAAAATACAATCCATTTTCATCACCTATCTTTATTATAACAAAAATTAGGTATTATTCCTAGAAAAAAGTGTACTTTTATCCTCACTTTGCATATCTTAAAATAGAGGAGGAATAAAATTGGCAAGTTATAAAGAGATAGTTACTAAAGCCGTTGTTGGTAAAGCTAAAAAAACCAGTACTTCCAAATTAAGTCTTAAACCGGAAGAAACCCCCGATACGGTTTTAGGTTGTTGGGTCATTAATAATACTTTTGAAGGTAAAAATCGGGGAGGGGTAGTAAACATTGATGGCGCTTTTGACGTAAACGTCTGGTATTCATATAATAATGATACTAAAACCGCCGTTGCTACGAAAAGATTTACCTATAATGATACGATGAATATTCGGCTTAAAGATGGGGCTAAATTATCTGACGCTTCCGAAATCATTGTTCGTAGTCTAACCCAGCCTACTGTAACTGACGTTTCAATTAATAATGGGGAAGTAAACATGACTGTTGAAAAAGAATTAGGGGTCGAAATTGTCGGTAGTACCATGATTAAAGTAAGTGTCGAAGAAGAAGCCGATGATTATGATATTATCGAAGATATCAACGATAATGACTTAAATGAAGTAGATAATGTTGATACTGAATATCTAAGTTAACCATTTTTGGTTGACACCATCTAATTTTTATGTTAAAATCGTAGTAACAAAAGGAGGAAACAAACATGGCAGTTAAATTAAGACTTAAAAGAATGGGTGCTAAACAAAAACCATTCTATCGTATTGTTGCCGCTGATTCTAGAAGTCCTAGAGATGGTCGCTTTATTGAAGTAATAGGTACTTATAATCCTATTTCTAAAAATGAAAAAGACATGGTTAAAGTTGATGAAGCTCTTGCTCTAAAATGGTTAAATAATGGTGCTATCCCAACTGATACGGTAAGAAGTATTTTATCTCAAGAAGGCATAATGAAAAAATATGCTGAATCTAAAAAAGTAGGTAAGTAATTATGAATATAACTGATTTTACCACTTATTTAGTTAAAAATATTGTTAAAAATCCCGATATGGTTAAAGTAAGTAGTTTTGATAACGAAGAAGAAACTATCATTGAAATTCTTGTTTCAAACGAAGATATGGGCGCCGTCATTGGTAAATCTGGCAAAAATGCCAAAGCCCTTCGTACTCTTATTTTAGCCCATGCTTATTTAAACAATATTAAAAGAGTTAAAGTAAATATTGATTCTTTTTAAACTAGCAGTATAAATTACTGCTTTTTTTAATTTTTAAGTAAAATGCTGTCAAATTTAGATAAAAGAAATAGCAATTTTTCTTAAAATATAATAGAATAATTATAAGAAGAAGGTAAAATCTATTTAAAATTTGCATTTTTCTTCAAAATATAGTATAATATGCACTTAAGTTGAAGGGGTGGTTTATATGTTAAAAAAATTAAAAAACCGAAAAAAGGAGATTGTATTAAGTCTTGCTATTATATTAGTTCTTACCTTTATTGGTATTTATGTAAAAACTAGTAATATTTATACCGTTGAAACTAACTTATCAAGTTTTCTAGCAACGGCGGATTATGACACTACGGACCATGTTTATTTATCTGATATTTCTTATGAAGAAGATAAAAGTTATGTGGAACCTGGTTATTATGTTCGTTTAGATAAAAGTAATGCTAGTAGTCTAATAACTTTAAAAGTCGGAGGCAAGAAAACTAGTTTTATTAAAGGCATTTCCGCCTGGGCTACTTCTGAATTAGTCTATGACTTAACTAAATTAGACCATAAGTATGATTATTTTACGGCTTATTTAGGTGTTGATTTATCCCAAATCAGTAGTTACTATAATAGTGGAGTAACCTTCCAAATCTTTACGTCTCAAGATGGTGTTGAATGGACTGAAAAATTTAAAACCAATAGCATGCGTAACTATACGGAAGATGATATTCCTGAGGCTGTTTTAGCTAAAGTTGATATTAGTGAAGCTAACTATTTAAAATTATATGCTTATGAAAATGGTAATAGTTGGTACAGTCACTGGTCTGATGACGCTGTCTACGCGGACGCTAAATTAATTACTAAAAATTATCAAGAAAATAATGAAATAGATGAAACTATTAAGCCTGTTAGTTATTATGATAATTTAATTAAAGAAAACTACACTAAATGTAGCACTAATGCTTGTTCTTCTGAAGAATTACAAGCTTATGAATTAAATATCTTAAGAAGAGACTTTACTAATAAAGTTGGTTATGATATTTTACAAGCCTTAACTCGTTATAGTAAAGATTATCATACTATTGCTAATTGGCTATTAAATGATAGAGAAACTTTAGAGCTTTTCTTATTAGGTGGAACTCCTGATGGTAACTATGTTTCATCATTAAAGATTTTAAATGAGTTATACAATAAATATAAAAGTGATTTTGAGCTTTCAACTCCATTATCCAGTGGTAAAACTTTAGGTAATTTATATGAAGAAATGGCTGTAAGTTTATCCCTAACCCATTCTGCTAATGTTGGTTTATGGGTAACTGGTGCTCCTGAAGACCCTCATGACCCAAATGGTTCTTATGCCATCGACCGTTATGCCATTTATAAAAAATTATATCAAACTGGTAAATTAAGAAATAATATTTTCGAAAACTTATCCGTTGAAGAAATGCGTTTTGTCATGAATAACATTATTGATGATGAAGAAATCATGTGGTTAAATGAATTTGCTACTATTAATGAAAGTACTGACCCATATCGTTATATTAATTATACTTTCGATTATGATTACTCTCGTCCTCAATATTATGAAGCAACTAATAAAGAAACTTACAATAATAAAACTCGTAAAAATCTTAAAAGAGCTTACAATTTTACCAATACTTATCAAGACAGTAATGGTAAAAATTATAGTATAACTTATGGTGATAAAGCCAAATTGTGGATTGTATTTGAAGAAGGTTCAGTTTGTGGTGGTCTATCTAAGACTGGTTCTAACTTAATTGGTTCTTATGGTGTTCCATCAAGTGTTGTTTCCCAACCTGGACATGCGGCTTATATCTACATGAATCTTGATGCTAAAAACAACAAAATTTGGACTTTATATAACGACGTTTCCGGATGGGGTCAATCTGGTAAAACTGAAAAATTATCAGTTCGTATGCCTAACGGATGGGGAAGTGGCTCTTATGCTAGTGGTTTCCCAGCTAGTTATATCTTACTTGCCCAAGCAGCTTTAAATGATTATGAATCTTATGCTAAAGCGGAAAAAACTTTAATGTTAAGTGATATTTATGCTAAAGATTTAACTACTCTTGAAAGCATTTATGAAAAAGCTTTATCTATCCAAGATATTAACTTTGACGCTTGGTATGGTCTTGTAAATTTATATATTAAAAAACAAGCTAGTGCTAGTGATTATCTTGCTTTAGCTAATCGGATTAGTGAGTCTTTAACTTATTATCCACTTCCAATGTATGATTTATTAGAATTAATTATCAAAAATGTTCCTGGTTCCGAATATAAAGCAGCCGTTATGCGTTTACGTGTTGCAACCCTTGAAAAAGCCAAAGTTGCAACCGAAGCTGAAAGTATTCAAGCTGGCGCTGTAAAACAAGTAGCAAACTACTTATTAAATAGTAATACCGACGTTGCTAGTTTCTCATTTGATGGCGATAATGCTGGTAAAATAATTTTATCTGAAAAATTTGAGAGTAATGACGTTAAATGGCAATATAATGTAGTAAATAGTGCCCAAACCGCTTATTGGAAAGACGCAAGTGGTCCATCTCATGAATTAACGAGTGATGAATTAAAACAAATTCATGAAGAAACTGACATTCATATTCGTTTAGTCGGTGCTTTAGAGAATGTTTATGATATCAAAATTGATAAATCTACGGCTCCAGTAAATATTTTAACTAATGACTATGAAAATACCTTAAGTGGTACTAATGATAAAATGGAATGGCAAATAGAAGGTACTGATAATTGGACTTCATTTAAAGCCACTAGTCCTGACTTAACTGGCGATAAAGTTATTAATATTCGTTATAGTTACACCGCTAATAAAATTGCTAGTGACCCTATAACTGTAACCTTTACCAAAGATAATCCTGACCCAACTCAAAGTTATGTTAAAGCTGAACGTTTAAGTATTCATGATGTATCTACAGAAGAATTAAAAAGAGAAAATAATGCCGCTAAAAATGTTTTAGATGGTAATTATAACTCTATGTGGCATACTTTATGGGATGGCTCTGATAAAGACAAATTTATTACCTTAAAATTAGATGAAGAATCATATATTTCTGCTTTAGAGTATGTTCCTCGAGCTAATGATACGAACGGAATTGTTACGGAAGCTAAAATCTATACTAGCTTAGATGGCACAACTTGGGATGAAGTAACTTTAACTGAAGAAGCTAAATGGGTTAGTGATAATACCGCCAAAATGGCTGAATTTGCAAGTCCTGTAAAAGCTATGTATGTTAAATTAGTAGGCGCGAAAACTATTGGTAACTATATGTCAGCTTCCATGATTAATTTATTTGAAGACGTTCCAAAGAAAGTTCCGGTTACTGCGGATTTAGAATATAGTACTAAAGACTTAACTAATAAAGACGTTACCGTAACTTTAGTTAATGGTAATCGTGATTTTACTGTTACTAATAATGATGGTAAATTAACCCATACCTTCACTAAAAATGGTGATTTTACTTATGAAATTAAAGATAATTATGGTAATACCAATAAAATCACAGCTAGTGTAAACTGGATTGATAAAGAAGCTCCCGTTGCTAGTATTAAATATAGCACTACTGCTAAAACAACTGGTCCTGTTACTGCTACACTAGTAAGTGATGAAGATATTAAAATAACTAATAATAATGGTAATAATACCTATACCTTTAATTCTAATGGTAGTTTCGAATTTATTTATGAAGACGCTGTTGGTAATACTAATAAAACTACGGCAACCGTAAACTGGATTACTAGTAAATCTAATGCCAATTCTAGTAGTTCTAACCCAAATAGTAATTCTGTAAATTCAAATAACAGCACTGATAATAATACTAATACCAATAGTAATAGTAGTAATAATAATTCTAAACCTAGTAGTGGTTCTACTACTCCAACTGAAGAAAATTCCAATAATAATACCAATAATTCTAGTTCTTCTGAAAATAATCAAAATCCTAGTCCTAATAATAGTAATACTAGTAGTGATAAAACCACTTCTTCTAAAGAAGAAAGTAAAAAAACTTATGAAGTAACCGAAGAATCTAAAATTAAAAAATATATCCCATATATTATTGGTATTGCACTTGCCTTTGGTGTTTTAGGAATTATCATTTATGTTATTAAAAGAAATGATTAAGGTCTACTAAAAAAGTAGACTTTTTTCTTGTAAAAAATACTAAAAATATTTGACTATTACTAGTTTAGAGAGTATACTTTTTATTAGAAAGTAGGAATTATGAAAAAAAGAATTATTAGTGCTATTATCATGCTCATTATTGTTGTTCCCATTGTTTGGTATGGTAAAAGCTTATTTAAAATTGGCGTCGGCCTCGTAAGCTTATTAGCTTTAAAAGAAATCTTTGATTTAAAAAAAAGTCATGGTAATATTCCTGATTTAGTAAAAGTTATTAGTATGATTTGTTTACTATTACTAGTTTTTGCCGAATTTGATAATAGTTATTCCATAATGTATGGTCTAACTTATCGCGGAATTGCTTTATTATTACTTTTATTATTAGGATTAAGTCTATTTTACAAGCATGATGAATATAAAGCAACAGATGCGCTTTTTCTAATCGGCTCTATACTTCTTTTAGGTACGGCCTTTAATACCATGATTTTAGTAAGAGTATTTAGTTTATACAAGTTTATTTTCTTAATTTTAATCTTCATTTTAACCGATACTTTTGCTTATCTTTGTGGTCGGGCTTTTGGTAAACATAAATTAATTCCCCATGTTAGTCCCAATAAAACTATTGAAGGTAGTCTATTAGGTACAATAATTGGTACTGTTGGCGCTAGTATTTTTTATCACTATTTAATAAATCCTCTTAATTATAAAATAGTTTTGGGTATCATAGTCTTATCTATTATTGGTCAAATAGGGGATTTAATCTTTAGTAAAATAAAGCGAGAAAATGATATTAAAGACTTTAGCAATTTAATTCCGGGCCATGGGGGTATTTTAGACCGTCTTGATAGTACTATTGCTATTATGCTTGGTTATTTATTATTATATAGTTTATTTTAAGGAGGAAACATTATGTGGTTTATTACATTAATCTTATTAATTTTTATCTTAGGTCTTATTATTTTAGTTCATGAATTTGGCCACTTTATTATAGCCAAAAAAAGTGGTGTTTATATCTATGAATTTTCTATTGGTATGGGTCCTGTTATTCGAACGCATAAAGGTAAAGATGGTATTCTTTATAACTTGCGCGCTTTTCCTATCGGTGGTTTTGTTTCCATGGCGGGTGAGGTTTACGAAGATGATGATACCCAGAAAATTCCTAAAGAAAAATTTATGTGCAACAAAAGTTGGTGGAAAAGAGTAATTATTTTAGGTGCCGGTGTCTTTAATAACTTCTTATTAGCTATTATTATATTGTTTTTTATGGCTCTAATCTGGGGTGCCCAAAAACTAACTCCCGAAATTGGTGAAGTTGTTAAAGACTCGGCCGTTGATAAAGCCGGTTTAAAAGAAGGGGATGTCATTCTTGCCATTAACGACCATAAAGTATTTAGTTGGGACCAAACCCAAATTCTTCTTTACATGAAAGATAAAGATAATACTTATGATTTTAAAATAAAACATGAAGATGGTAAAACCGAGACTTACCATATTAAACCGCAAATAACGAAAAATAGTGATACTGGTGAAAAATCTAAAATTTTTGGCTTTGGTATTGCTAATAAAACCGAAAAAGGCTTTCTTCCTAGTGTTAAATATGCATTTGCCCGTTTTGGTAGCCTAGTAAGTACTATGTGGATGACAGTTGTTAATTTATTTACCGGTAAAATTGCCGTAAATAACTTATCTGGTCCAGTCGGTATCTATCATGTCGTTGGTGAAAGTATTAGTATTGGCCTTCAACAAGTAATATATTTAATTGCTTTCTTAAGTATTAATGTTGGTCTTATCAATATTTTACCAATCCCCGCCTTTGATGGTGGACGTATTTTCTTCTTAATTATTGAAAAAATTAAAGGTAGTCCTATTAATCCGAAGTTTGAAAACCTTTGTCATACGATTTTCTTCTTCTTATTAATTGCGTTAATGATATACATTACTATCTTTGATATTATAAGATTTTAGATTTCGTATCAAGAAATCTTTTTTCTTTTCCAAAAATATGATACAATATATCTAGGTTCCGGTAGTTCAGTTGGATAGAATGTTGGCCTCCGACGCCAAAGGTCGTGAGTTCGAATCTCACCCGGAACACCATTTTAGTTGGGAGAATTAAAAAATGAACCGTAAAGAAATGGAAAAAGCTATAATTGAACATTATAAAAGAGAAGGCTTCAATAAAACCGAAGCTTACTTAAAAACTAAAACTGATAGTGAAATTGAAACTATTTATTATAATATTCTAGATGAAATTGAAGCTTATGAAGACACTGATATCGAAGATTAAACTAACTAAAAAAGTTAGTTTTTCTTTTAAAATACTCTATACATTTAAACAATTGTATGCTATGATAATATTAGGTGATTAAAATGTTAAATTATATCATAGGTAAAGTTGTTCTTCAAGAAAGCAATTATATTGTTGTAGATAATAATAATATTGGTTATACAATTTTTGTTGCTAATCCCTTTAGTTTTGAATTAAATAGTGAAGTTCAAGTTTATTTATATAATCAAGTAAAAGAAGATGAATATAGTTTATATGGCTTTAAAAGTAACGAAGAACGAGTTTTATTTTTAAAACTTATTAATGTTAAAGGCTTGGGTCCTAAAATGGTTATGCCAATGCTAGCAACTGGCAGTATTGCCGGTATTGTGGACGCTATCGACCGGGAAAACATTCTTTATTTAACTAAATTCCCTAAAATCGGGGAAAAATTAGCTCGGCAAATCATCTTAGACTTAAAAGGCAAATTAGCCTCTAAAGAAGAATTAAGTGCCTCTAGTGATTTTGATGAATTAGTAAGCGTCTTAGAAAGTCTTGGTTATAAAAATTCTGAAATTAAGAAAGTTATACCTAAAGTAAATGCCTCACTTGATATTGAAAGTCAAATAAAAGAAGCTTTAAAATTAATGCTTAAATAAGGAGGACCTATGGTAATAGGAATTGATATTGATAATACGATAACTAATACTCATACGACTACTATGAAATATTTAGCCCAGTATGATAAAAGCTGTTTAGATTGGCACACTTTGCCCTATACCAAACAAGCCGAATTTCTTACTTTATATAGTGATAATATTTTAAGTGAATGTTCTCTAAAAGATTATGTTAGTGAAGCCTTAAATTATCTTCATAATAACGGCTATAAATTAATTTTTATCACGGCTAGAAGTAATCGTTATTCTCCTAATATTACTACTATTACCCAAAACTATTTTGCAAAATATAATATTCCTTATGATGATTTAATCTTTAATGCTGATTATAATACCTCAAAAGGAGAAATTGCCCACCAAAATAAGGTCTCTTTATTTATTGATGATAAAGAAGAAAATTTAGATACTATTGCGAAATATAATATTGAATGCCTTAAATTTATTTCTCCTAATTCTAAAAAAAGTAGCAGTAAATATAAGACATTTACCAATTGGCATGATATAATAGAATATATAGATTTAAGAAAGGACTAAGTTTTATGGATGACCGAATAATTACTACTGAAGAATTAGACACCGATATTTTTGAAAAAAGCCTAAGGCCATTAAGTTTAGACGAATATATTGGTCAAGATGAAATAAAAGAAAATCTCCGTATCTTTATCGAAGCCGCCAAAATGCGTGAAGAACCTTTGGACCATGTCTTATTATATGGGCCACCTGGTTTAGGTAAAACAACTCTTGCTCATATTATTGCTAACGAACTTGGTTGCAATATTAAAACTGCTAGTGGTCCTTCTTTAGAAAAAAGTGGCGATTTAGCCGCCGTTTTATCTACATTAGAACCCGGAGACGTCTTATTTATTGATGAAATTCATCGCATGCCTAAGTATGTTGAAGAAATATTATATCCGGCGATGGAAGACTTTGAGTTAGATATTATTATTGGCGCCGATGGTAAAAGTCGTAGTATCAAAATTGATTTACCCCCATTTACTTTAGTCGGGGCTACCACCCGGGCTGGTGATTTATCTGGCCCTTTACGTGACCGTTTTGGTATTGTTTCAAAATTAAATTATTATAAAGATACTGAATTACAACAAATAGTTAAACGAACTAGTCGCGTTTTAAATATGAATATAAGTGATGACGCAGCCCTAGAAATTGCTCGTCGGTGTCGTAAAACGCCTCGTATTGCCAATCGTTTGTTTAAAAGAGTTCGGGATTTTGCACTAGTTGAAGGAACCGGCGAAATCGATAAAGAAATTACTCTTAATAGTTTACAACGCTTAAAAGTCGATGAATTTGGCTTAGACCAAATCGATATTGAATATTTAGAAGCTTTAATCCATAAATTTAATGGTGGCCCTGTCGGAGTTGAAACGATTTCGACCGCTATCGGTGAAGAAACAAGTACTATCGAGGATGTCGTTGAACCTTTTCTATTACAAGAAGGTTTTATTAGACGTACACAAAGAGGTCGAGTGGCAACCGATAAAGCCTATGAACACTTAAAAACTAATCGTCAAGAATCATTATTTTAAGGAGTTGATTACCATGCCTATGTTATTGCTTATTAAAGAGTGTTATTTACTGTAAAATATCCTATTTTTAATTTAGAAAGGAGATTAATTATGGAAATAATAGATGGAAAAAAAATTGCTCAAGAAATAAGAGCTAGTTTAAAAGAAGAAGTAAAAAACTTAAATCAAGAAATTAAACTTGCTATCATCTTAGTGGGCGAAAATGACGCCAGTGAAATATATGTCCGTAATAAAATTCGGGCTTGTGAAGAAATTGGTCTTAAATCTGAAGTCTATCGTTTTACTAAAGATAATACTACCGCGGAAATCATAAATTGTATTAAAGACTTAAACGCGATGGAAAATGTTTATGGGATTATTGTGCAAAGCCCTGTATTAGCTCAATTTGATGAAGATTACCTTACAAGTTTTATCGACCCCCAAAAAGACGTCGATGGGTTTGGCATTTATAGTTTAGGGTCACTTGCTTCTGGTAAAGAAAATTTTCTGGCCGCGACCCCTTATGGTATTATTAAAATGTTAGAATATCATAATATTGATTTAAGTGGTAAACATGTCGTAATAATTGGACGTAGTAAAATTGTTGGTCGCCCTTTAGCTTTAGCTATGTTAAATCGGCACGCGACCGTGACTATCACGCATTCTAAAACTTCTAATTTAAAAGAAATTACCCAAACTGCCGATATTTTAGTGGTCGCTATCGGTAAAGCAAATTATATTGATGATAGTTATATCAAAGAGGGGGCAATTGTTATCGACGTCGGTATTAACCGAGTAAATGGCAAAGTCGTTGGTGACGTAAACTTTGCTTTAGCCAGTAAAAAAGCCAGTCTTATTACTCCTGTACCAGGAGGAGTTGGTCCTATGACTGTTGCTATGTTACTAAATAATGTAGTATTAAGTGTAAAGAAAAGAGGAGAAAAAAATTGGACAAAAGAATTAAAGAAGCCTTAGAAAAAGAGAAGCTAAGACAACAAAATAATATTGAACTTATTGCTTCCGAAAATTATGTATCAAAAAGTATTTTAGAATTACAGGGTAGTATTTTTACCAATAAATATGCGGAAGGATATAGTGGTAAAAGATACTATGGTGGGTGTGTTAATGTTGATACTATCGAAGATTTAGCTATTTCTTATGCTACAAAGTTGTTTCATGCTAAATATGCTAATGTACAACCCCATAGTGGTTCTAGTGCCAATATGGCGGTATATCG
>CANQHB010000023.1 GCA_947623755.1 uncultured Bacilli bacterium
AACATTTGTGTTTTATCTTTTTTAGTGGTATAATATAGTTATCTTGGAGGGGTAGTATGCAAGCAAAATATAAAAATATTTTAATAGCGATTTTAGGAATTTTGTTTATGTTATCGTTAATGGCTATTTATTTTTTAGTGAAGAAAGATAATGAAGAGTTAAAAACAATTCAGGGTGTCGTTATAATTGCCGATAAAGAATACGTTATGTTAGAGGTTTCAGGTGAAGATTATTTAATTAAAAATATTAAAGGTAATTATAATGTTGGCGATGAAGTAAAATTTACGTATAAGGAAAAAGATTTAAATACCAAAGAAGAACCAAAAAGTATTAAAATAAGCGATGAAGAGTTAATTAAAGTAAAAGAAGAAGAAAGGGAAGAAGATAATAATTCTAATGGAAATTTAGATAACTCTAATAGTACGTCAAATAATACTACTGGTAGCGGAGAAAATACACCGTCTACTAACCAAAATAATAATACTGGTGCAAATACAGGAGTAAGTAATAATACCAGTACAAGTAATAATAACTCTAATACTAGTACTAGTGGCAATAGTAGTGCTAATAATTCAAATCCTAGTAGTGGTAATAATATAACTAGTGGTATAAATAGTGGAAGTGCTGATACCGAAGTAGTAAACTATTTTAATAGTTATAAAACAAGTATAGATAGTAGTAATCCTACTAGTATAGGTAGTACCCTTAAAAGTGGTTTTGTGACAGTCGTAGATTTCTTATTTTATAATGGAACAATTAAAGGTTATCGTTTTAATGATTTAACTAGCACGGCGAAATTAAAAGTTTTAGCGATGGCATTATATTTTGATAACAAGATTGAAAAATATTTTCCAGGTTATAAAGAGACGATTAGTAATACTGCTAGTAAAATATATACCAATGTTAAAAGTAAAGTAGTTAATGCCTATCTTAATATAACTACCAGCATTTGTAGTAGCAATGCAGAATTATGTGGGGACGCTAAAGAAGGATTTGGCAAATTAAAGAAAAATTTTGGTTTAACTTGGGATTTAATTAAAGATATAGCGGGAGATGGACTTGCAAATTTAAAAAGTTGGTATGAAATTTGGAGAGAAACTTAAAAAGAGGTGGAACAACTCTTTTTTTTAATACTAAAACATGTTATAATTAGAATAGTTTAAAATGGTAAAAGGGTGTTGATTAAAATGATATTTGGAAAAATTCTTTATATAAGCGACAATATCGCCCATGTTGAAAATATAAGTAAAGGTACTATTACTGCCGACTTAATGAATATCCATGTTATATTTGAAGAAAAAGACCAAAGGATATTAGGAGAAGTAGTAGAACTTAATAATGATGAAATTAAAATAAGATTTTTAGGTGAGTATGTAGGTACTCGGTATGTTAATGGTGTTATTAGAAAACCTCTTTTATCAAGTAAGATTAGAGTTATTAATGGTGAAGAATTATTGGAAATTGTAGGAAAGCTTAGTGATAAAAGCTTTGTTTTAGGAACTAGTGCGACTTATAAAGGATTTCAGATATGTCCCGATATTAATAGTTTGTTTTCCAATCATTTAGCAATATTTGGAAATTCAGGGTCTGGTAAATCATGTGGAGTTTCAAGAATTATTCAAAATATTTTTAGTAATCCTAAAATGGTTACTTATAATGCTAATATGTTTTTCTTTGACGCTTATGGTGAATATAAAAATGCTTTTGGTTCTTTAGATAAAATTAATCCAAGTTACAGTTATAAGTTTGTTACTACTAATCCTCAAGAACCGACAGATTATTTACTTAAAATTCCGGTTAATTTGCTTACTTTAGATGATATTGCGTTACTTTTACAAGCTTCAACTCATAGTCAATTACCAATTTTGGAACGAAGTATTAAATATGCGAAATTATTTGCCAGTGAAGGGGAAGAAGTTACCAAATATAAAAACCATTTAATTGCTAAAGCGTTAATTGCTATTTTGTTTAGTAATATGACGACTAGTTATAAGAAAAATGAAATATTTAAAGTTATTGAAGTTTGTCATACCAAAGAATTTAATTTTGATTCCGTTATTCCGGGAATTGGTTATACCAGAAGTTTTAGTGAATGCTTTGAGATTGATTCCAATGGTAACTTTGGAGAATCAGTATTAATTACCGAATATATTTTAAAACATATTGATGAATCGATTGAAGAGATAAAGGTTCCAGAAAAAAGTTTTTATACGTTAAAAGAGTTAGCAAATGCTTTGGAATTTACTTTAATTAGTGAAGGATTTCAGGGAAATCAGATAATGTATAATGAAGCGATGATTTTACAAGTTAGACTTAATACAATTATTAGTGGACCGGTTAATAATTATTTTGATGGGTCAAAGTATACAAGTGTAGAAGAGTTTATTAATGAATTATGTCGGAAAGAAAATAATAGAGCTCAAATAGTAAATATAAATTTGGAAGATATTGATGACGCGATTGCGAAGGTTATAGTAAAAATTATTTCCAAGTTATTGTTTGATTATGCAAAGGGTTTAAAAGAACGGGCAACAGTGCCATTCCACTTATTTTTGGAGGAAGCCCATAGATATATTCAACAAGATACCGATACTTTCTTACTAGGATACAATATTTTTGATAGAATTGCTAAAGAAGGCCGGAAATATGGCGTAATGTTAGATATAATAAGTCAAAGACCAGTAGAAATAAGTGATACAGTTATTGCACAATGTTCTAATTTCTTGATATTTAAGATGACCCACCCTAAAGATATTAAATATATTGAGGAAATGCTTCCTAATATTAGTGCGGATGTTATTGAAAAACAAAAAGTACTGCAACCCGGAAATTGTGTAGCGTTTGGTTCAGCCTTTAAAATACCGATGATTTGTAAGTTAGAAATGCCTGACCCAATGCCTTATAGTACGAACTGTAATGTTTCAGGTTGTTGGGGACAAAAAATGCAAGCAGCGACAACGGGACAAACACCAATTGCGAATAATTATGTAACCGAAGGCGTGCCAACTGGAAATATAACCCAGCAAATGGGCGCCCAGGGAATGAATCCGGCTGGAGTTTCAAATACTAATTATCCGACAGGTATGATGGCATAGTTTGACAAAAGTTAAATAATATGTTATTATGTATTTAGCAAAGAAATTTGCAAGAAAAAAGATGGTGAACCCAGCCATTAAGTTGGGAAATAAAAAAGCGGTGAATCCAGCCATTAAATTGGAAATTAAAAAAGCGGTGAATCCAGCCATTAAATTGGAAATTAAAAAAGCGACTAGAATAAATTCTAGTCTTTTCTTTTAGGAAAGTTTATTGTATAATTAGATTGGAAAGGGGTAATGGTGATGAAATATAATTTCATATTAGTAAGAATTGATAGTAATTATTGTGATTATTTAAGAAGTTTTGATAAGAGAGTAATGTATAACAAAGATAAGAAAGAACTAAGACCTTTTGTGGGAGTAATTTTTAAGATAGGGAACATTGAATATTTTGCACCTTTAGCTAGTCCTAAATTAAAACATTTAACCATGAGAAATAATCTTGATTTTTTAAAGATAAATGGTGGTTCTTTAGGAGTTATTAATTTTAATAATATGATTCCGGTGTTAAAAAGTAATTATACTTTAATTGATTTAAATACTGTTCCAACTAATAATAAAGAAAGAACTTATTATTATCTTTTAATGGCTCAACTTTCTTGGCTTAATGCTCATAGTATGCAAGTAATTAAAAAAGCCAAACACTTATATAATTTATATCTTACAGATAAAATATACATAAGCTTAAAAAATAGGTGTTGTAATTTTTCTTTGTTAGAAGAAAAATGTTTAGAATATCATAATTTAGTTAAAGTGTAATTTTAATTTTCATTGTAAATTAAAGAATTAATATTGAATATTATTTTCTAAATATGATATAATAGTATTACCTAGAGGATATAGTTTATTTTACATAAAACCGACTATGAGATAATTTAGGGAGAATAATTACATATGGAGTTGAATGCTGGTCTTGATTTGCCAGAATCCAGAAGTATGTATGTTTCTTACCACCTGCGAGTGCGCGGGATTTTATCGACAAATAGACTTTTCCTTTGGGTTTTTGTTTGCTATAATATACTTGGTGATGAACATGTTTGATAGATTATTAAAATTGGTTACCGAAGAAGATTTAGAAAAAATAAAAAAGACTAAAGTTTTGTTAGTTGGAGTTGGTGGAGTTGGTGGCTTTGTTTTAGAAGCTTTAGTAAGAAGTGGTTTTGATGATATTACCATTATTGATGGAGATACAGTGGATAAATCGAATTTAAATAGACAGACTATTAGTTCTGGGGATAATTTAGGAGAACCTAAAGCCATTGTTGCTTGTAAAAGAGCCCTTAGTATTAATCCCAATATGAATATAAAAGGAGAAAGTGTTTTACTTACTCAAGATAACTTTAATAATTATGTTAATCTTAATTATGATTATATAATTGACGCTTGTGATGATATAAAAATAAAAGTAGCGTTAATAAAATATGCCAAAGAACATAATATTAAAATAATTACTTGTCTTGGTACAGCTAGAAAACTAGATATTACTGGAATAAAAATGACAAAACTTAATAAAACTTTTAATGACCCTTTAGCTAAAAAATTAAGATTAGAATTAAGAAAAGAAGATATAGCTTTAGATATTCCAGTGGTGTTTAGTGAAGCCCCGGCGATAAAGACAGAAGGCAATTTAGGAAGTGCTATTTTTGTACCGGCAATCGCGGGTATTACTTTGGCTAATTATGTATTTTTAGATATTATAAATAATTAAAAAAGTATACTTTAGAAGATTTTTATTATATAATTATTATGAAAGTAGGTAGAAAGCTTATGAAAAAGAACAAAAAAATAATTGGGATAATAGTTGTTGTTTTATTAGTTGGAATAATCGGATCTTTTTTGATAATAAATAAAATATTTAAAAAAGATGAAGATATTAGTTTTCCGACCAAATATGGTTATTTAGTGGGGGAGTTTTCTAATGTTGAAGTAACAGATGAAGAATCAGCGCGTCAAGCTTTAAATGATGTAAGATCTTATATTGGGGTAATAGATACTTTTGATGATTTGGAACTTAGTTATGAATATACGCTTGGAGATACAACTTATTATCGTTTTAAACAATATTATGAGGATATTTTAGTATATAATAAAGAAGTATTATTTGAAGTAAATAACAATAAAGCGGAAAATTTAGTATATAATTCTCTTACTTTAACGGATTTTGAAACGGAATTTAAGAATACTAAAGAAGATTTAATTAAAGCGTTAGAAGAAAAAATAGGATCTTTAGAAGTAATTAAAGAAGAAGAAATAATTTATGTCTTAAATGATCCTGTAATGGCTTATTTATTTATAATTAACCAAGCAGGAGAAGAGAAAAGTTATATTGTAACTGATAATAAAGATATTATTGATGAGAATTATCAATATTATGAGGCAACTTATGATTTAAATAAGATGGATGAAGTTAAAGTTGATCTTAAAGATGGAGTTTTAGAATTAGCTAATAATAATATTGGAATTTATGAATCAGAAGAGGTTACTAAAGGAGAAGAAAAGGTATTTGGTTATTTTTATAATAAAGTAGCAAATTTGAAAAAGGGAACTAATCTTAGTGCTCATGAAAAAGCGGCACTTTTATATGTTAATGATATTTATAATTATTATAAAAATAAGTTGGGTTATGAATCGTTTGATGGAAGAGGAGAAGTTCCTATTAGATTATTTATTGATATTGAAAATATGTATGACGATCAAAATCAAACAGTTAAGAAAAAATATGATAATGCCGGATACGGAAGTACGGTAAATTATTCGTATGAAGGTATTATTATAAATGCTTGTAAAAATTGTGAAAGCATTTATAATCACAAGGTTTTAGGACATGAATTTACTCATGGGGTTATTAATCATATAGTAGGAAGTGGGGATTTAGAATCTGATAGTGTTAATGAAGCTTATGCGGATATAATGGGACTTTTAATTGATTGGGAATATACTAATACAAAAAGCTATAATATATCAGATCGAAATATCGATAAAATAAAAAGTCCTTATTTAACTAAATATGAGGCTAATAAATTAAATCAAAATGATCCTCATAAGAATGGGACTATTTTAACTAATATTTTTTATAAAATATCAAAAGATGTTATAACTGATACGAATGTCTTAAGTAATTTATTTTTTAAATCATTATATTTATTACCTAGTGAAGGAGGTTTTATAGAAGCAACTAATGCTATAATTTTAACCGCTGAACAATTAAATAAAGCGGGAACAATTAGTGATGAACAATTAAATGATATTAAAAAAATATTTAAAGATGCTAAATTAGGAGTTAGTTTTGAAAATAATAGTAATAATTTAGATACGGGGTATTTTTTAACGAAAGATTTTCAAATTTGTGCTAATACGAAAGATGGGGATTATTTACATGAATATTATTTAACTATTGATAAATATAATGCTAAAAATAAATTAGTAGATACTATAGTTAGTAAAAATATAAAAAGTGATAGTTGTTATAAAACCAACATCCCGGTAAGTGGTAGTTCGAGAACAAGTTATGATAATTATTATGTTGTAAAGATTAGTAAAGATGGAGTAGAAACTAAAGCAACGATTATTACTTTACCTGATAAGTACGCAATAAATAATAAATTAAATTTATTTTTAAATACTAATGATAATGATGTTTCAGATACGAATTCTTATCTTGATAATTATATTAAAGTAGGAAGTCGTAAAGTAGATTTTGGAAGTTATATGTTAAGTAATAATACTAGTGATAGTTTAATTACTTTAAATAAGGGAGGTAATTGTGCTTATAAGGGAGCTAAAGCGACTAATTTAGGAGAAAATTATGATGATACGTGTAGTTATAAGGTTTTAAGAAAAAAACTTTATATTACACTTAAAAATGGGGAAGAAATTAAGTTTAGTGTTTTAAAAGATAATGAATTAACTTATGGAGGTTTAATTTATTTAAAAGATTTATATTTAATAGCTGGTAAGTATAAAATATCTTATGGTACTTATAAGAATGCTTTTTATGAAATTAACTTAAATAAAGATAAAACATGTCATTTAAAGGGATTTAATTGGGATGATGATTGTAAATATGAAATTGAACAATACTCAGGAAAAGATTTTGATGGAGAGCTTATTAGTGGTTATCATCTTATAATTTATATTAATGAAAAGAAATTATATTTTAATATCTTTGCGGATAATAATTTTGCTGATACAATGAGTGATTTTACTTATTTAGGATAATAAAAAAGACAAAAATGATATGAACCCCGTTTCTTGGATATAGAGGCGAGGTTTTTAGATGAGTAAATTAAGGATTCAGATATTACAGAAAAATAAAAAACTGATGATATACTTTTTTAAAATTTTATTATATAATATTTAAAGAGTAAGGAGTATTTGAAATGAAAAAAGTTTTCAAAAATAAGAAGTTTATAATTATTTTAGGCTTAATTATTATTTTAGCTGTTGGTAGTGGTGTTGGTTATAAATTATTTGTTAATAAAGATGATAAAACTAAAGATGAAGTTGCGACCATTACCAATAATAATTATATAACAGATAAGTTTTCAGAAGTTAAAATAACTGATGAGGAAAGTGCAAAAGAAGCTTTAAATGACGTTATTAATGAGATTGGTGTTACTAATACTAATTCGGATTTAAAATTAGTTTATGAAACGGCCGTGGATGATGAAACTTTTTATCGTTTTAAACAATATTATCAGGGAATAGAAGTTTATAATCGGGAAATATTATTTGAAAGTAATCAAGGTACAGGCGAAAACTTAATTTATAATACAATTACGTTGGGAGATTTTAAAACTGAGTATAAACATGATGAAGAAGCAATAAAAACTGTGTTACAAGACTATTTAAAAAGAGATATAGAAGTTGAAAAGTGTGAAAAGATAATTTATACTGAAGATAATGAACCAGTTTTGGCTTATATTTTAACTATCAAAGATGGGGAAGTAAAAAGAGAATTTATTGTTACGGATAATGAAAAAGTAAAAGAAAATAATTATTTAATTAGTAATTATAAAGGATTAGATAGTCTTGATTCAACATTTACTTTAGATAGTACAGGACTTTATATTCCGGATAGTAAAATTGGAATATATACTGACCAAAAAGTAACATATACGGATATAAATAATGTTACAGGAGAACTATTTGGTTATTTTAATAACGGGATTAAAACTTTAGTGCCTGGCAATAACCCTTCACAATATCAAGTATCGGCGTTAGAATATACTAATTTAGCTTATAGATATTTTAAAGAAGTTTTAAATCATGCTTCTTTTGATGGAAAAGGAAAGGCCGAAATCAATTTATTTTTGAGTGTTGATAGAACACTTAAGAATGGGGCTTTTAACTATGATAGAAATAATGCAATGTATATGGGATATCCAGGTTATGAGGCAATATTAATACGGCCATGTACAAAGTGTAAGACTTATTATAGTTTACCAATATTAGGTCATGAGTATGCCCATGGGGTAATGACGCATATTGTAGGGGTAAGAGACGAAGAAAATTTGGAGTTTGAGAGTATTGGAGAAGGATATGCCGATATTTTTGCAATATTAATAAATCAATATTTTTCAGGGAAATTAGACTTTAATTTGCCGGATAGAAATATTTTAAAATTAGATAGTACTTATAATACTAGTTATACGACGAATTTAAATGAGGACGCTCATCGAAATGGGACAATTTTATCGACGGCATTTTATGAAATAACTAAAAGAGCATTATCTGATAATAAAGCTTTGTCTTCAATATTTTATCGGTCTTTATATTTTATGCCAGTTAATGCAACATTACAAGAAAGTGTTAATGCTATTTTAATGGCGGCTAAGCAATCATCTTTACGAAAAATGATTACAGAGGGGCAATTTAATACTATAAGAGAAATATTTAAAGAAAAAGGTTTTCAAGTAGAAATTGATAACTTGCAAAAAGTGAAAAATTCGGAAGTGCAATTTGTTAAAAGTAACTTTGCTGTATGTCCGGTAGATAAAAATGGAAAATATTTGTCAGAGTATAATATAAAAATTGAACTTTATGATAAAAATGATAAGCTTATTAAAACTATTTTAGAAAAAGAACATAAAGCTCATGGTGATGACTTATGTGAAAGTGTTAAAGCGGATAAGCTTAGTGAAAATGTATATGGCTATACTAAATATTATAAAATTACAGTTACCAAAGATAAAGCAATGCAAGTGCAGAATGCAGTGGTTGTGGATGATAAAAATGTAATTAAAGATGGTATTTATATGTATATGGATATAGAAGAAAATAATTTCTTACAAGTAGGCCAATATAAATTACCATATGGCGTTTATAAAGGAGAAAATCCTTATGATGATAATGAAGGATATTCTTACTATACGTTATATGAAGATGGCACTTTTACATTTGAAAGAGAAGCTGTATTACCGAGAAAAGAGCCAATAACATTAGTAACAAAAATAAAAGGGCATGTAAAAACTAATTATGGAATTGCCGAAATGGAACAGACTAAAAAATCTTGGTTAATCTATTTCTATTCTGATGAAGGCTCAATTACAGTAAAAGAAACTGGGGAACCATATGGCTATTATGATACAAAAGGAGTTTATCATGAAGATAAAGTTTCAGAATCTGCTTTATATGACGTGGTTCAAGATAATGGCTTTCAAGAAAGACAATCTCCGATGGTTTATACTTATATAGGAAAAACAAAAAATGGATAAAATTAAAACCTAGTGATTTATTTACTAGGTTTTTCTATGTCACTTTTGCCTAAAAGATAATCGGCGGAAAGGTTATAAGTTTTACATAAGTCATATAAAAAAGGAGTACCTAAAGTTGTTCTTTTACTTTCATGTTGGATAATAACCGAAGGAGTAGCTTTAATAGATTTAGCTAATTTTACTTGGGTTAGTTTATGTAATTTTCGCCAGGATTTTAGTCTTTTACTAGCTAATTCCATGTTGATTTCTTCTTTATTCTGAGGATAATTTAGTTTTTCAGTAAAGCCAAATAAATAATCAATGGAAACGTTAAAAAAATTGGCTGCTTGATTTAATCTTTTTATAGGCATTATATCATATTGTTGTTCAAATTGATTATAAGAACTTCTAGCAATGCCTAAAGCTTCCGCGACTTCTCTTTGACTTATTAAATCATAATCTCTTAAATACTTTAATTTTTCTCCATAGTTCATTTGTTAATCACCATTTTAATTTTCTCATGTTTAATATTATTTTTTATCTCTTTGACTGTTATTGAAAAGTTTTTCTTGACTTTTTACACAATAACATTTATAATTTTTATATAAGTTAGAAAATTTTAAGGTGAGGGAAGTTAGATAAAATGAAAAGAAAATATGTAATAACATTAACTGTTATAGGAAGTATATTAGTACTAATTGGAATA
>CANQHB010000024.1 GCA_947623755.1 uncultured Bacilli bacterium
CCATAGGCGCGAGATTTAATACTAGGAAAAGAACCAAGAATTAAGATTTCACTATCTGAATTATAATACGGAGGTATCGTGTGTTTTTCCATAAACTATTTTAAAAAAGATAAGTTTATTTCTTATCTTTCATAACCTCCGCAAGAGTAGTTCCGAAGGTAGCAATATCGCTTAAATTAGATGGAACAATAAGTTTAGTTGCTTGACCATCAGCGACTTTCGCTAAAGCTTCATAACTTTTTAGGGTTAACACTGCTTGGTCAGCTTTGGCACTTTTTAAGAGTTCTATTCCTTTAGCTTCGGCTTCTTTTATTTTAAGTAAAGCTTCGGCCTCGCCTTCGGCAATTTTGATTTGGCTTTCTTTTTGGGCTTCGGCACGTAAAATCGCACTTTCTTTTTCGCCTTCAGCGATTAAGATACTAGACTTTTTCTCACCTTCAGCTTGAAGGATTTTTTCTCTTCGTTCTCTTTCGGCCCGCATTTGTTTTTCCATGGCTTCTTGAATATCCCGAGGAGGAATAATATTTTTTACTTCTACCCGATTTACTTTAATACCCCAAGGGTCCGTTGCTTCATCTAAGATAGCCCGCATTTTACCATTAATAATATCCCGACTAGTTAAAGTTTGGTCTAATTCTAGTTCGCCAATGATATTTCTTAGAGTAGTCGCAGTTAGATTTTCAATAGCACTAACAGGCGCGTCAACCCCATAAGTATATAATTTAGGGTCAGTAATTTGATAATAAACAACCGTATCGATTTGCATAGTAACATTATCTTTGGTAATAACGGGTTGAGGAGCAAAATCTTTAACTGTTTCTTTTAAACTAACAATTTTAGCAATCCGGTCAACAAAAGGAATTTTTACATGAAGGCCATTACCCCAAGAAGTATAATAACTTCCTAATCTTTCAATAACATAACTTTTAGCTTGCGGAACAATTTTGATATTCGGAATTACAATAATAAAAACTAATATTAGAATTGCAATAAATATTTCCATTATTCTTCACCCTTTCTAACAACAAGTTTAACCCCTTCTATTCCTTCCACAATAATATGAGAGCCTTCTGTAATTTTAGTATCACTTATCGCACTCCATCTTTTACCATCAACTTTTACTTCTCCTATTTTAAAACGAGTAATTTCTTCGGTTACAACGCCTTCCATGCCAATTACTCTATCAATATTAGTTTTAACGTTTTTTCGAGTAATTTTTTTAACTAAAATAGGTCTAGTTAGAAGCATTAAAATTAAGCCTAAACAAACAAAAACGGCAAACTGAATGTAAAAAGAATCAATGAAGAAAGAGATAAATAAGCTTACTAAACCACTAGCTATAAACCAGACGCTAACTAAATTGATTGTTATTACTTCTAAGATGGTTAAAAGAATAATAATAATTAACCATAAAATCCACATTTCCATAGTTTTAGTACACCTTCCTTAAATAAATTATACGTTAAATAAGAAAAAAATACAATATAATTTCGAAATATGGTATAATGTTTTTAAAGGTGATTACATGTTAGGTAATGTGTTGTTTGTTGGTCTTAATACGACGGATAAAAATGTAATTAGAAAATTAATTAAGGAATGCCATGTGGGAGGTATTACTTTATATGGAAGACTGTATCGAAATTATGATGAAATGCTAGAGATAATTAATTATATTAAGAAACTTAGTGCCGAAGAAAATTATAATATTTTAATTGGAATTGACCAAGAAGGTTATCGGGTTAATAGACTTCCCAGAGAATTTCTTAATATAAAGAGCCCCTACTCTATGCGAAAAGATAAAAATAATTTTAAAGAAAGTGCCAGTATTGTGGGAACGATTTTAAATAAAAGTGGGATTAATGTTAACTTTGCTCCAGTTCTGGATATAAAAAGATTTAAAGATAAACATGCGATTGGAGATAGAGCTTTTGGGGATAACATTACGGATATTATAGAAAATACGGATATTTATATAAAAGAAATAAAGAAGCATAACGTTATTCCAGTGGTAAAGCATTTTCCAGGACATGGCGCAACAAGTATTAATACCCATCGCTTTTTACCAGTTATTTTTAATACGAAAAGATTATTTGAAGAAGATATTAAACCCTTTAAACATGCAATAGATAATGATATAGATATGATTATGGTTGGGCATTTTCTCATTAAAAAATATGCTTTATTTACACCAGCTTCAATTTCAAAAAATATTGTTAAATTATTACGAGATGATTTTAATTATAAAAATCTTATTATTACAGATGATTTAACGATGGGAATATTAAGAATTTTTAATAAACCAATGATGATTAAAAAAGCGATAAATAATGGAGTTAATATTATAATGATTAAATATAATGATAACTTCTTTAAAAATTATAAAACTTTAGTTAAATATTATAATCAAAATAAAATAAAACATGAAAACTTAAATAAATCATTAGAAATGTTAAATAAATTAAAACAAAAATATGATATTACTAATAGTTTAGTTACTAATTCTTTAGATATTAATAAAATTAATGATAGAATAACTAAGTTAAATGGTAATAACTAAATTTAAATGGTTATAGTATTTGGCCTCAAAAAGTAAAATAGTTATTTACAAGTTTTTATATTGCAATAAAAAAATAGAACTAAAGTTAAGGAGAAGAACAAAATATGTCTGAATTAAATATTGTAATTGACAATTATAATCATAAAGAACTAAGAGAATATTTAATGTCATTAAAAGGTGTTAAATTTGTAAAAATTAATAATAATAGAAATTTATATATTTATTTAAAGTATGATTCTAAACTAATAACGGCAAAAATAATAAAAATGGAAATTTTAGTATTTTTAGATATAAAAATTCCATCTATCATTTCATTTAATAAATATCCAAAGTTAAAAACAGCAGATTATACTATAATAAAAAAAGATTTATGTTGTGAATATTGTTTTAAAAATGCAATAGAAGAATTATTTGAAATCGATGGCATAGAAAAAGTTGAGAGCAGTTTTACTGACGAATATTTTTTAAAAAAGGATGGTAAAAGAGAAAATATTGTAATAAATATAAAATATAATCCTAATATTTTAGATGTCAACAAAATAAAACAAATTGAATTAAAATTAACCATATAAAAACCTTTTTAATAATAGCCTAAAATCAATTTTTAGAAGTTTTGAAAATTAAAAGAAGTACAGATTTAAGTACTTCTTTTAAAGTTTTAATAACTTTTTCCAAGTATATCTTTTAGCAGTAATAATGCCATCAACTAAATTTCCTTTAAGACCAACAACATTTTTTTGATATTCTTTAATGATTTTTTCCATCACAGGACCATATCGACCATCAACACCATAAGAGCCTAAATCATAACCTAATGTTTTTAAATAGACTTGTAAGACTTTAATTACTGGATGGTTATTATTAATAGTCCTAGAAATAGTAATGGTTTTACTTAAGGTTTCGGGTCCAGGTAAACCATCAATATTAGCATTTAAGGTAGATTGAACTCCTTTTACAAAAGTAGTAAAGTCATCATCATCGACGTGGCAATTATAGAGATTAAAAGGGTCGTCATTCATTAGATAAGGTTTAGGGTCAACATAGCCATTTTTATAAATTGCAAAATGAACATTATAGCCGGTTGCATTACCAGTCTTACCCATAGTAGCAATGACATCCCCTTTTTTGACATAATCCCCTTTTTTAACTTTAGTTGTTCCGTTTGCTAAATGAAAATAACGGTGCTCTATGCCATTAGTTTTAATACTAATCCAGTAGCCGCCTCCACCACTATCATAACCAGTGAAAACTACTTCGCCATCAGCAATAGATAAGATTTCATCTTGTTTTACTGAGCCCACAAAGTCCATACCATTATGAGTACTGCGACTTTCGTTTCGGGTTTTATAATCACTAGTTAAGTAGTGAATGCCACTTTTAAGGATTTTGTTTTTCACTTGGAGTTTGGTTGCCATCTTCTTCCTCCTTTAATTCATTTAGAACTCCAAAAATTTTATGAGGAAGTGGAATACCCATTTTAGCCCATAGTTTTAGAATAATTAAAGCGTCACTAGCGACAAGAAAATAAATAAGCATTAAGCGTAACATATTTTCTTGGGATAAGATTAAATCAACAATAGCTGCGAGGATTATTATTAGAAAATAACCTATTTTTTTAATAAAATATTTAGTGTTTAAAGGTTTCCAAGTTTTATTATAAAGACAGTTACAAAGAGTTGTAATAAATTCGATTAGGCTGGTTGATATTAAAACATAAAAAGCTTCATCAAAACCCCCAAATATAAATGATAAGCCTTTTAGTAGTTTTAACACTTTAACCACTTCCTATAATATAGTATTAAAAAATTAAAAAAGGCATCATTGAAGATACCTATTATTTTAAATAATTTTCTAGTTCTAATAACTGAATTTTTAAAGAAAGATTAGCGCCAAACCCACCTAAACCATGTTTAGCAACGACCCGATGGCAAGGTACTACAATTAAAAGTTTATTTTTATTTAGGGCATTACCGACGGCACGAGCGGACTTAGGATGATTTATTAAAGACGCAAGTGCGCTATAACTTATAACCTCACCATACGGAATTTCTTGAAGTTTAGTCCAAACTTTATTTTGAAACTCGGTGCCAGTTAATTTTAAAGGAAGATTAAAAGTAGTTCTTTTCCCAGCAAAATATTCGGTTAATTCTTTTTGGGCTTCTTTAATTAAAGGCGTTTCTTGATATTTATAATTATCTATTTTATTTAAGCTAATACTAGTTATATAATTATCCACTTCCGTAATATAAAAATCATAACTATAAATATTATATTTAAAGGAAAAAGAGCCCATATATTAAGCTCTTTCTATTTTAATTTGGGCAGAATGGTCATTTAGTTCTAAAGTCATATCTAAGGTAGAATCTAATTTTAATTCTAAAGCTAAGACTTCTTGTTTAACATAATCTTGAAAATCTGTTAAAGCTTGTTTGATATCTTCATCACCATTATAAGTAACAATAATTCTATCACTAACATTATAGTTTTCATTTTTACGCATATTTTGAACTTTAGAGACAAATTCCCGAGCTAAGCCTTCTAAGATTAAATCTTTAGTACGAGTAGTATTTAAAATGACAAATAAATTATTACTCATACCGGCATTATAACCTTCTTTAGCTTTAATCCGGATATCAACATATTCATTAGTTATCTTATAAGTTACACCATCAATTACCATTTCAACTTCTTCACCATTATTTAATTTGGTAACATTAGAAGGTTCCATGTTTTCTAAGTTAGTGGCAAAAGTTTTGATATTAGCACCAAAGATAGGACCAGCGACTTTATAGTTTGGCTTAATATTAAAATCCATATAACGAGCTAAATCTTGAACATAAACAACTTCTTTAACATTTAATTCTTCTTTAATTAGAGATTTTAAATCTTTAGTTAAATCTTCAATCCGGCCATCTAATAAAACTTCTTTTAATGGTTCTCTTACTTTAATTTTAACTTCTTCCCGAACCATCCGACCAATACTAATTAATTCTCTTACAGTATCCATTTTTTCTTCAAGTTTTAAATCAATATATTTAGGTTCATATTTAGGGAAGTAAGCTAAATGAACAGATTCTTCGCCAGTTAAATTTTGATATAATTCTTCACTTAAATAAGGAATTAGTGGAGCAACTAGTAAGGATAAGCCGACTAAAACTTCATAAGTAGTCATATAGACAGCTTTTTTAGAATCATCTAAAGTACTACCCCAGAAACGATTACGATTACGTCTTATATACCAGTTAGATAAATCTTCAGAGACAAAGTTAGTGATGGCCCGAACAACTTTATTTAAATCATATTCATCATAAGATTCCGTGACATATTTTACGAGATTATGATATTTAGAGATTAACCATTTATCGATTTCTTCCCGATTTTCAACGGCAATTTCACAATCTTTAATATCGATATTATCAGTATTGGCGTATAACGCAAAGAAATTATAAGTATTACGAAGCGGATTAAAGAATTTAGAATAAACTTCTTTTAGACCATCTTCATCAAATTTAATTGGGGTCCAAACAGGACTGATATATGGTAGATAAAAACGAATTGTATCGGCGCCATATTTATGCATTAAAGTAAACGGTTCGACAGCATTACCTTTACTCTTGTGCATTTTTTTACCATATTTATCGAGTAATAATTCATTTACTAAAACATTTTTATATGGACTACAACCCATTACAAAGACCGAAATAACGATAAGAGAATAGAACCAACCACGGGTTTGGTCGATACCTTCACAAATAAAGTCCGCAGGAAATTGGTCTTTAAAGATATCCATATTTTCAAATGGGTAATGATATTGGGCAAATGGCATAGAACCTGAGTCAAACCAACAATCAATAACTTCCGGAGTTCTGGTCATGGTTTTACCACATTTTGGACATTTTAGGTGAACATCGTCAACATAAGGACGGTGCAAGTCAATATCGGTGGTAATATCTTCGATGGCCTTAGAGACTAATTCTTCTCTTGAGCCAATCATTTCTTGGTGACCACACTCACAAACCCATAAAGGAAGTGGTGTTCCCCAATAGCGATTACGGCTAATTGCCCAGTCATTTAAGTTTTCAAGCCAATTACCAAATCTTTTTTCCCCAACATAATCAGGATACCAATTAACTTTTTTATTAGCTTCCACAATTTTATCTTTTATTTTGGTTATTTCTAAGTAATAACTTGGTTTACTATAATAAAGTAATGGAGTATTACAACGCCAACAATGAGGATAATTGTGTTTCATATGAATTTTTTTAAATAATTTATCATTTTCTTTTAAGTATTTTATTACTTCTTTATCGGCGTCAAAAATGTACATTCCTTGCCATAAGCCTTCAGTAAATTTACCATCTTCCCCGACGGGATTTAAAGCAGGAAGACCATATTTTTTTCCAACTTCAGCATCATCGGCCCCAAAAGCTGGCGCAATATGAACAATACCAGTTCCATCTTCCATCGAAACATAATCAGCACAACAAATATAGAAAGCTTTTTTAGAGACTTTTAAACTAGGAATTAATTGTTCATAGCCAATATTTTCTAAATCTTGACCAGTAAAATGTTCTAAGACAGTGTAATCATCGCCTAAAACTTTACTAGCTAATTTTTCGGCAAGAATAAATTTATAACCTTTAGATTCAACTTTAATATATTCTTCATTTGGATTAACAGCAAGAGCAACATTACTAATTAAAGTCCAAGGAGTAGTGGTCCAAGCTAAGAAATATTCATCGGCGTCCACCCTTTTAAATGGAACAATTACTGTATCAACGTCAACCTCTTTATAGCCTTGTTGAACCTCATGAGAAGCAAGACCGGTTCCACAACGGGTACAGAATGGTAAGATTTTGTGGCCTTCATAAAATAAGCCTTCATCAAAAAATTTCTTTAAAATCCACCACTCGGTTTCAATATAATCATTATCATAAGTTATATAACGATTTTTTAAATCAATAAATTGGCCCATTTCTTCGGTTAATTTAGCAAAAGAAGCTTCATTTTCCCAAACTGTTTCTCGACATTTTTGATTAAATTCTTTGATACCATATTTTTCAATATCATTTTTGCTATTAAAGCCAAGCTTTTTTTCAACTTGAACTTCAACGGGAAGACCGTGGGTATCCCATCCGATTTTTCTTACAACCCTTTGACCCTGCATAACATGATATTTACAGATAGTATCTTTTAAAAATTTGGCAACCATATGATGAAGACCAGGCATACCATTAGCGGTGGCAGGGCCATCATAAAATACGTAATTATCGTTGTTAGCCCGAGAAGTTATAGATTTATTTAAAACGTCGATTTTTTTCCAATAATCTAAAAAATCTTGTTCAACTAAATTTACATCCCTTTTATCTAATTCTTTAAAATTTTTCATTTAATATTCCTTCTTTCTTAAAATTTTATACAAAAAAGGTGGCAACCATAAGGGCGAAATATCCGCGGTACCACCTTAATTTTTTAACTTTTAACTTTTAACGCAAGTTAGACGAAATATTCTACTTTGTTCAAATATTTGGCTTCCAAGTGATTCCTTAAAAGGTAATTTATTAACTTTCACCAACCGTTAACTCTCTAGAAAATTAACTCTTTTAAGCGGCTTGTTCTAAGCTTTCATTTAGGTAATTACTAGTAAATAAAGTAATTATTAGTTCTAAGATTTTTGGATCTGTTACTTCTTCAAGATAAATAGCATTATGCTCTTCACTAGCTTTAAAATATTTATATTCTTTGGTCGGTAACTCTTCTTCATCAAGAGCAACGGTATATAAATACTTATTTTCATTATATGAGGCAATATCTAAGATTAAATAAGATTTAGCTTTAAAAGTAACAATATCATCTTTATTCATTTTATCTTCCCCTTTTTGCATTTATTTCATCTAATTTTTTTAGAAGTTCAGCTTTTTCTTCTTCCATTGCTTGTAATTCTTGACCTTTAAAGAGACCAGCGTCGATGTTATGTTGAATACGACCAATTCTCGTCTTAAACTTTAATTTTAAGTTTTCACCATTTAAATTAGGAGTCCCGGCAATATATTGGTCGGCGGCATTTAATAAAGATTCTTTGGAATCAATATCTAAAGCGTCGATTAAAGCACTGGTACTAGGGACAAAAACGACTGGTTTAGCAGGAGTATCAGGTTCTAGTAACTCAACTTCTTCACTAGCGGGAGCTAAGTCTAGTTTTAATTCTTCAACTCGATTATCGATTCTTTTTTGAGATTCGGCAAGACTCTCGTTAGATTCAGCAATGGCGGCACTGGCGGCTTTGAAGATTTCATCTTGTCTTTGTAATTCCTCCTTAGGTATTTCTGGTAAAGCAAAGTCACTACCTTTAATAACCGTAGGTTTTACATCAAACTCGGTTACGCTTACTGGTTTAGGAGGTTCATAAGAACTAGGCGCCTCAATCTGAGGAATTTCTTCTACAGGAGGATTTTCTTCAACCTTTTTATGACTAGCAATAACTTCTTTTACTTTGTTTTCCATATCCGCTAATTTATTATCAAGACTAATAGATAGACCATAAGCTTTCGATTTTATTTTAGAAGTAATATCCAATATAGTCTCTTTAGCCATATTACGTTTACTAGCTTCGGGTAAAATAGATTTATCTTTATTAGAAATTATAGTGTTAGCTAGAGCAAGAGACCCACCAATAGTTCCAACATTAGCTAAAGCTAAAACGGTAGCACCTAAAGCTTTACTAGCGGCAACACCAGAATTAATAATGGTTCCACTAGCAGTTAACCAAGCACCATTCGTGAAAGTTATACCACTAATACTAGCAACAGCGGTACTTAAAGTATTAAACATACCAGCTAAAGCAGGAGTAGCAAGGGCATTACAACTATTAGCATAAACTAGAGCAACTGGTAAATTAGTTAAGGCTAACGTAGCGGTCGCGGCACACAAACCAACACCAATAATGACCTTTTTATGTTCTTTTAGAAATTCAATAGCTTTTGGATTAGATAATTTTTTAATTGTGGTTTTTACTTTAGATTCTGATTCTTCAGGAATTTCGTTAGTAACTGGTTTATACATTTCATTTAAGATTTCATTCATTTCTGCTTCTTTTTGAGGATTTAATTCTAAAGGAGCAGATTTAACTTCCGGCACAGTTGGAGGGGTAACTGGAACTTCCACTGGTTTAGATACTTCCGGAGTTGGTTCAGTTATAACTGCAGGTGCTTCGACTATTGGAGGAACTGGTATAGGTTCTTCTTTAGCAGGACTTACTTCCCTTTTTTTGATATTAGCTAATTCTTCTTCTAATTTTTGATACTTAGCTAAATATTCCGGAGCAATTTTAATATCATGATAATCAATTAAATTTTCAGAACTATTAGAAGCGGCTAAATAATTATACATAGCATTTAAAATATTATAAGCTTCTTCATCTTCTATTAGGACATAACCATTTTGAGCCATAGGGCCCGGATTTTCTTTAGCTTTTTTCATTAAAGCAGCTAAGTCATTTTTTATGGCATTTATTTTGGTTTCATTTACAGCAATTTTTGGAGTTTTATTTTCAAAATATATAGTTGCATTAACTAACTTTTTAAATTTCGCAATATCACTTGCATTTAAGTTAGCTATACCCCAAACATTAATTAAATTACCAGTTTGACTTTTTAGAAGACTAATAATATCAATAATACGATTGCATTCTTCAATATCACTTTCTAAGACAACCCAAGCTTTATCTCCAATTGTTTTTGTTTGCATAATCGGAAGATTACTTAAGCC
>CANQHB010000025.1 GCA_947623755.1 uncultured Bacilli bacterium
ATTTTTATATTTTGCTTGCATACTACCCCTCCAAGATAACTATATTATACCACTAAAAAAGATAAAACACAAATGTTCTATCTATTTTAACTTTTCCTTTAATATTTCTTTCGTTAAAACTGGATTAGCTTTCCCTCTTGTATTTTTCATGACTTGACCTACAAAATAATCAAATAAGTTAGTTTTTCCTGCTCTATATTCTTTTACTTGAGCTTCACTATTACTAATAACTTCCTCAATTATTTTCGTAAGTTCTCCTTCATCACTAATTTGGGCATTATCTTTACTAACAAATTCTGCGACTTCTTTTTCTTCTTCAATAACTTTTAAGAAAATTTCTTTCGCTTGTTTCGAACTAATAGTTCCTTTACTAATTAAATCTGTTAATTCTTTTAATCTTTTCGGCGTTAAAAATAAATCATTAATTTCTCTATCATGTTTATTAATATAACCTAAAATTTGCGTTGTAATCCAGTTACTTGCTACTTTGGCGTCCATGCCTAAACTTAAAGTTTCCTCAAAATAATCAGCAATGGCTCTTTCTTTAACTAAAATAGTCGCGTCATAATTACTTAAGCCATAATTATTTATATAATCATATTTTCTTTCTAAATGTAATCTTGGAATTTCTTTTTTTAACTCATCTAACCATTCCTTTGTAATTTTAAACTTTGGAATATTTGGTTCTACAAAGTATTTATAATCGATAGCGTCCACTTTACTTCGCATATGAATAGTTGCCATCGCTTCTTCATCCCATCTTCTGGTTTCTTGTTCTACTTCTTGATACCGCCCCTGTTCTTTAAGTTTCGTTTGTCTTTTAATTTCATAATTAATGGCGTCATATACTCCTCCAAAGGAATTAATATTTTTAACTTCCACTCTTGTACCTAATTCTTTAGCGTCATAATCCATAATTGAAACATTGACATCACATCTAATTTGCCCCTTTTTAGTATCGGCTTCCGATACATCACAATATTTATAGACGTCTCTCATATGTTCCAAAAAGGCCACAGCTTCTTCGGCACTATGAAAACATGGCTCCGTCACTAATTCCAATAAAGGTACTCCGGCTCTATTATAATCAATAGTTGAAGTATCAAAATAATGGTCTAAACTAGCCGCGTCTTCCTCTAAATGAATATCATGAATATAAACTGGGATTAATTTTTCATTTACTTCAATTTGAATTTCGCCTTTAACTCCCACTGGACTTTCCATTTGCGTAATTTGATACCCTTTAGGTAAATCCGGATAATAATAATTTTTTCGGTCAAAATACATATATTCCGGTTGAATGCAATTTAAAGCCATACTCATTTTTAAAGCGTCGGCCACACATTTTTTATTTACTACTGGTAAAGTCCCTGGAAAAGCCATATCCACTGGCGCAATATTAGCATTAGGAGTCTCATTATAAGAATTACGGGCTGGTGAAAAAACTTTCGAATTGCTTTTAAGTTCACAATGCATTTCTAAACCAATAACCGCGACTTGTTCTTTCATTATTCTACCTCCTTTGCAATTTGACCTTTATAATTCATTTGGCTTTCCAATTTATAAGCAATATTTAAGACTACTTCATCTTTATAATTATCTCCCGTAATATTAATACCTACTGGTAAATTATCGATAAATCCATTTGGAATTGTAATCGATGGAAACCCTCCAAAATTACCAATTTGTAAATGTTCTTCTAAGATACTGGTATTTTCATCAATCACGTCATCGTTTTGCTCAAAATATTTAGCTGGTCCACTCGAAACTGGTAAAATAAGGCCATCATATTCTCTAAATAATCTTTTCATTTCATCAACTATTAATCTTCTTACTCTTTGCGCATTTTTAAAATATCTTTCTTGATTTTCTTTTTGTAAAACATAGGAACCAATTACAAATCTTCTTTTTATAAGTGGTGAAAAGCCTAAAGTTCTATGTTCCATCATCATATCTGTTATTTTATTACTTTTTCCTCTCGGTCCAAAAATAATTCCAGTTAGATTTGACATATTACTGGTGGCCTCGGCACAAGATAAAACTACATAAACAGCCGGTAAAGCATTAAGTAAATCTTTATTTATGCTAACCCCATCCACTTGTATACCTAAACCTCTTACAATATCTAAGGTGTGCTTATAATTTTCTAAATGTTCTTTTAATTCTCTATTAGCATGGGGATAATTTTCAATATCGACTAATTCTTTAATATAAAATAATTTTCTTCCTTTAACGTCTTTATCTAAAGCTTTCTGTAAGTTAATTTTGGTTGAATCCCAACTTGTCATATCATGGGAATCTATTCCTTTCATTGTATCCACGACAATGGCCGCGTCTTCTACTCTTCTAGTTAAAACCCCACAATGGTCTAGAGAACTAGCAAAAGGAAACAAACCATATCTTGATAACATGCCATATGTTGGTTTATATCCGACAATTCCACAGAACGCCGCTGGTTTTCGAATTGAATCTCCTGTATCACTTCCTAAAGCATAAGGATAAACCCCCGCAGCGACGGCACAAGCTGAACCTGCTGAAGAACCAGCACACATTCTTTTTTTACTCCAAGGATTAAGTACTACCCCGGTATGACATGTTGTCCCCGTTCCTCCCATACCAAACTCATCTAAAGCAGTCTTATTAACCATTACGGCCCCTTTATCAAATAATTTTTGAACCACTGTTGCCGTATAAAAAGGCACATAATTATTTAAAGTATTCGAAGAACCCGTTGATAACACATTTTTAGTCGAGTAGTTATCTTTAACTCCAAAAGGTATTCCTGATACTAAACTATCTGTAACTGGACTTCCCTTTGCTTCATCTAAAATAGTTACAAAAGCATTATATTTTTCTTCTACTTCATGAGATTTTGCCAAGGCTTCTTTTACTAATTCTTCACTCGTAACTTCGCCCTTTTTTAATAATTCATGCAATTCTTTAAGACTTTTATCCATATACATCCTACTCCACCACCTTTGGTACTTCAATTTCTCTACCCTCAACCATTCCGGCATTTTGAAGGGCCTCATCAATTGGAATAGATTCTTCGGCAACGTCTTCTCTTAAACTAAAGCTAAAATCATCTAACGCATGAGTCATCGCTTCCACTTTTTCAATATTGGGAATTTTCGTTAAAGTATCGATTGTTTTATCAATGGCCTCAAACTCATCTAAAACCATTTTATTTTCTTCTGGTGTTAAGCCAATTAATAATTTAGCCGCGTAATCATCCACCATTTCTTTTGTAAATTTACTCATTTTTATCACCTAATTTTCTTTAATATCTATTTTAATCCCTAATTCCTTTAGTTGGGTATCTGTAAGGGGTGAAGGACTTCCCATCATATTATCGGCCCCGGAAGCACTTGTTGGAAAAGCTTGAACTTCTCTTAAATTAGCCTCATCTTTTATAAGCATTAAAATTCTATCAATTCCGGGAGCCATTCCTCCATGGGGAGGACAACCATATTTAAAGGCTGTAATAAGGGAAGTAAATTTTTCTTCGACTTCTTCTTTTGTATATCCGACTACTTGAAATCCTTTTATTAAAGACTTGATATCATGATTTCGTATTGCTCCACTAGCCATTTCACACCCATTACAAACAAAATCATATTGATAAGCTAAAATATCTAACACATTTTCATGGGTCTCATAATCTTTAATTCCACCATGGGGTAAACTAAAGGGATTATGACAAAATTCATATTTTTTATTTTCATAATCGTATTGAAACATTGGAAAATCTTTAACAATACATAATTCCAATTTATCTTTATCTAGTAGTTCTAGTTTATTTCCTAATTCGGTTCTAATTAGCCCCGCCATCTTTTGCGCCACTTCTAATCTTCTATTAGCAATAAAAAACATTACACTATTTTCGGTCATATTAAATTCTTTAATCAAATTTTTTCTTTCGTTGTCACTTAAAAATTTATCAATTGGTCCTTTAAAAGTTCCATCCGCCATTAAAGTTAAATACCCAATCCCCGGCATACCTATTTTATTTGCATATTCCACTATTTCATTAAACCAACTATTAGACTTATCTCCAATATTTGGTACTACAATCACTTTAATAATGCTCTCTTTAAACGGTTTAAAAGTAGTATTTTTAAGTATCTCTGTTGCATCTTTAATTATTAAGGGATTTCGTAAATCGGGTTTATCGGTCCCATAACTGTCCATCGCTTCCTTATAAGTTATTCGACTAAAAGGCCGCGGTGAAACTTTTTTATTACTAAATTTTGTAAAAACATCATAAAATATTTCTTCCCCAATTTCTAAAACTTCTTCTTCCGTAACAAAACTCATTTCCATATCTAATTGATAAAACTCCAGGGTTCTATCACTTCTGGCGTCTTCATCTCTAAAACATGGCGCTATTTGAAAATATTTTTCAATTCCTCCGACCATTAATAATTCTTTATATATTTGAGGCGCTTGCGGTAAAGCATAAAATTTCCCTTTAAAATTTCTTGATGGTACCACAAAATCTCTTGCCCCTTCAGGACTACTCGCAGTAAGAATTGGGGTTTGCACTTCCATAAAGCCCAAATCAAACATTTTATTTCTAAGAAAATGTAATACCTCACTTCTTAATTTAAAAATATCTTTAACTTTATTATTTCTTAAATCTAAATACCGATATTTAAGTCTTATATCTTCATTAGCTTCTTTACTACTCATAATTCCAAAAGGAAGTTCATGTCGTGATGGACTAAGGACTTCTAAACTTTCTACTAATAATTCTATTTCTCCAGTTTTAAGTTTTTCGTTATAAGTATCTTCATCTCTTTTGCGAATCTTTCCCTTTAAACGCACCACTGATTCTTTAGCAAGTCCTTTAAATAAATTATCATCATTACTAACCGTTTGCAATACTTCCGTATTATCTCTTAAATCTAAAAATAAAACTCCTCCGTGGTCTCTTATATTAGCAATCCAACCACTAACTACTACTTCTTTACCTATATCATTTCTACTAAGTTCTTCGATATAATGCGTATGATATTTATTCATTTTTAAGTCTCCGTTTCTAATAATCACAATTACCTGGGGTTCTAGGATATGGAATAACGTCTCGGATATTATCGACTCCGGTTAAATATATTAGTAATCTTTCAAATCCCATACCAAAGCCGGAATGAATGCACCCTCCAAATTTTCGTAAATTTACATACCATTCCATGTCTTTTGCATTCATATCTAATTCTTGCATTCTTTTTACAAGCAAATCATATTTTTCTTCTCTTTGACTTCCCCCCATTAATTCTCCTGCACCTGGCACTTCTAAATCAACCGCGGCCACTGTTTCGCCATCGGGATTTAATTTCATATAGAAAGCCTTAATATCTTTAGGCCAATTCTTAATAAATACTGGTCCATTAAAATATTCCGTAATATATTTTTCATGTTCTTTGGCAATATCTTCTCCATATTCTGGCGCAAATTCCCATTTAACGTCAGCCTTTTTTAAAATTGTAATTACGTCTTTATGGTCAATTCTGGTAAATTTGCTATTTACTAATTTTTCTAATTTCTCTTTTAAACCTTTTTCCACAAATTTATCAAAGAAATTAACTTCTTGCTTACAGTTATCCAAAACATACTTAATTACATATTTAAGCATATCTTCCATAATATCCATATCGCCCTCTAAATCGCAAAAAGCAATTTCGGGTTCAATCATCCAAAATTCCGAAGCATGCGTTTTAGTATTGGAGTTTTCCGCCCTAAAAGTTGGTCCAAAAGTATAAGTTTTCTTATAAGCTAAAGCAAATGTTTCGGCCTCTAACTGTCCACTTACGGTTAAATTAGTCATTTTTCCAAAGAAATCTTTACTATAATCTACATTGCCTTTTATTTTATCTAAAGGAATCGTCGTTACTTGAAACATTTCGCCGGCGCCTTCACAATCACTAGCCGTAATAAGTGGTGCATGAAAATAGACATAGCCCCGTTCTTGAAAATATTTATGAATCGCGTATGCCGCGATACTTCTTACTCGAAATACTGCTTGAAATAAATTAGTTCTAGGTCTTAAATAAGCAATTTCTCTTAAAAATTCTCTAGTTGGACGCCCCTTTGCTTGTAAAGGATAATCTTCTGTAACATCCCCTAATAAAACAATCTCTCTTGCTTTAAGTTCATAATCTTGCGTTCCCATTGATTTTACAATCGTTCCTCTAACTTTAATCGCACAACCCACTAACAATTTAGTAACTTCCTTAAAATTAGCTAATTCTTCATCATAAACTACTTGTAAATGTTCTTGCACTGTTCCATCACTAAAATCAATAAACCCAAAAGTTTTTTGGTCCCGATGATTTCTAATCCATCCTTCTAGAGTTACGTCTTTATCAATATAATCATTAATATTAGCTAATAAATCTCTTAAATCCATAATTAATCATTCCTTAATCTCTAATTTTAATATGTAATTCTTTTAAAGCTTTTTCATCAATAACATTTGGACTACCCATTAATAAGTCTATCCCTGAAACATTTGGTGGGAATAATTGCACTTCTCTTAAGTTTTCTTCATCACTAAGAAGCATAATCATTCTATCAATTCCTGGGGCCATTCCAGCATGCGGAGGTGCTCCATATTGAAATGCGGTATATAAACTTCTAAATTTATTTTTGATTACTTCTTCGCCATATCCGGCAATTTTAAAAGCTTCCTTCATTATTTCAATATCATGATTTCTTACTGCCCCACTAGCCATTTCACAGCCATTACAAACAAAATCGTATTGGTAAGCTACAATATTTTCGGGGGCTTCTTCCTTTAGAGCTTTTAAGCCTCCTTTAGGCATACTAAATGGATTATGTCCAAAATCCCATTTTTCTTCTTCGCTATTATATTCATACATTGGAAAATCATTTATAATACAAAATTCAAATTTATTTTTATTAATAAGTTCTAACTCTTCTCCTAATTTATTTCGTAAAATTCCCATTAACTTATCAATATTTTCTGTATCAGATATCATAAATATTACATTATTTTCCTCTAATTTTAATTGCTCTTTTAACTCATTAATTTCGATATCTTTTAAGAATTTCACAATTGAACCCTTTAGTTCTCCGTTATCTAAAACTTGTAAGTAAGCAAGACCTTTAGCTCCTTTTTCTTTTATAAATTCTTCTAATTTTTTATACCAAGAATTAGGTTTGCCACAATTATTAACTTTAATAGCTTTTACAATTTTACCTTTAAATCCTTGAAATTCACTATCTAAAAATATATTAGATACATCTTCAATTATTAATGGATTACGTAAATCGGGTTTATCAGAGCCATACTTTTCCATGGCTTCTTTATAAGGTATTCTTCTAAATGGTCTTGCGGATACTTCTTTCTTTGAAAAATGCGTAAATAAATCATAAAATATTTTTTCTCCAACTTGATAGACGTCTTCTTCCGTTGCAAAACTCATTTCAAAATCTAATTGATAAAATTCTAAAGTTCTATCGGCCCGACAATCTTCATCTCTAAAACATGGTGCAATCTGAAAATAACGACTAAATCCTGAGACCATTAACAACTGCTTATATATCTGAGGCGCTTGTGGTAAGGCATAAAATTTTCCTTTATAATTTCTCGATGGAATTACAAAATCTCTTGCTCCCTCTGGACTACTAGCAGTAATAATAGGCGTAGCAATTTCCGTAAATCCTAGCTCCTTCATAATCTTTCTAATATAATCAATTACTTGAACTCTTAAAATTATTTTATCATGTACTTCCGGATTTCGTAAATCTAAATACCGATATTTAAGTCTTGCTTCTTCACTAGCTTCTTTACTTCTATTAATTTCAAACGGTAAAACATTTAAACATTTCCCTAGTATTTCCATATTTTCCAAAACAATTTCAATTTCTCCCGTTTTCATCTTGGGATTAGCTTCTTTACGTAGTCTTACTACTCCTTCAATTGAGGCAGTTGATTCTCTTGTAACATCCCGAAATATGCTTTCATCTTCTGTCACTATTTGTACTAGACCTGTCTCATCTCTTAAGGTTACAAAAACTAACCCTCCTAAATTACGAATAGAATTAATCCATCCCGCAACTTTAACTTTTTTATTAACATCATCTCGGGTTAACTCTCCACAATCATGATTTCGATATCTATTTTCCATCTTCGACCTCTTTCTATATATTGCTAACTATATAATCTAATATCTCGCTTTCATCAACTTTAGTTTCTTCTTTTGTAACATTATCTTTAACGGTTATTAAACCTTTTTGTAAATCTTCATCATTTAATATTACGAGTAATCTTGCTTTTAATCTATCTGCCTGTTTAAATTGGCCTTTTAAGCTGCGGTCTAAACTATCTAGTTCACATTTAATTTCACTCCAACGTAAATCTTGAATTAATTTTACGGCTGTTATTCTCTCTTCTTCACTTACGGCCATTACGTACACATCAACATTATCTTGAATTTCTTTATCTTTATTAAGTTCTTTTAAGATAATCATAAGCCGGTCTACACCACTAGCCCAACCAACACATGCCGTCGCTGGTCCCCCTAGTTCTTCAACTAAAGCATTGTAACGTCCTCCGCCCGCGACTGTTGAGGCACTACCCAAAGCTTCTAAATCAGCGACTAACTCAAAAACTGTATGATTATAATAATCAAGACCTCTTACAATACTAGCATCTACTTCATAATCAATATCTAAATATCTTAAATATTCTAAGACTTTATCAAATCTTTTTTTACTATCTTCATTTAAATAATCTAACATATTTGGTACTGTTTTTAACGCCACATGGTCTTTATCAACTTTACAATCAAGTATTCTTAAAGGATTATTCTTAAATCTTTTTTGACAATCCGGACATAACTCCCCAATATATGGTTCTAAGTGTTTAATTAAAGCTTCCCGGTAATTTTCTCTTGATTCATTATCTCCCAAAGAATTTATTTTAACGGTAATATTATCAATACCCATCTCTTCTAAGGTGCGATAAGCTAAAGATATAACTTCGGCGTCCATAATCGGTGAATCGCTTCCTAATACTTCTACCCCAAATTGCGTTAATTCCCGATATCTCCCGGCTTGGGGTCTTTCATAACGATACATTGGTCCACTATAATATAATTTAATTGGTTGATTAGCTTCTCCATACATTTTATTTTCAATGTACGCTCTAACTACGCCCGCGGTTCCTTCTGGTCTTAAAGTTAAATCACGGTCTCCACGGTCTTTAAAATCATAAGTTTCTTTGGAAACAATATCACTAGATTCTCCCACACTTCTATGAAATAAAGTACTATCCTCAAATATTGGTGTTCTAATAAAATTATAATTATAATAATTTGCCACCGTCGCAAAAACACTATTTATATAATTATAGTATTTTGCGTCTTCTCCATAAATATCATAAGTTCCTTTAGGCTTTGTTATCATTTTTCTTCTCTCCTTCTAAAACATAAAAAAACTTAGCCCTCGGTAAGGACGCTATAACCTGCGTGGTGCCACCTTACTTTGCTAAGTCGCCTCATTATTTTTATCACGATTACTCGCGTTTTCTAATCCGTGAAAGCTGTCTTTCAAATCTATCCTAACTTAGGCATTTCCAGCAATCTAGCCCTCTCTTGTAAGTTATTTCCTAGTTTACTCGGTCTTTCCATAGAAAAATATTATATAAGTATTTTATTACATTATTTATTTTTAGTCAAGTCTTATCGCATTGATATCTGTCTAATTAGGCCTTCTTTTTTAACTATTTTATTTTTTAATCTCTCTAGCATTTTTCTTTCATAAAATACTATTGATTCATTAGCTTGTCTAAATACCTCGGCATAACCTTTTCCCATCTTATCTTCAATTAAGGAAGCTACGTCTTGATATATCTTCGATACTAAAAGATTATTTAAAATTTCTTCTTTTATTTTTCTAAATCTTCTATCATCTAATTCCCAAACGTTTTTTCCTAATATTTCTTTATTAGTCGCGGCCACAATAAAACCATACTTATCAATAAATAAGTCTTTATCCATCCTATTAATACTAAATCCGGATTTAAAATCTAAGCAACTTCTTTCAAAGTAACATAATTTTTCCCAATCTTTCTTATTATAGCATAAACTAAAAATATTAAAATCTTCCCCAATTAATAAATAGTTAAAGTCTCTATTTCCTACTTTAGCTTGAAATATCCCAGCTAACTTATTAATTAAAAAAGGTAAATAAGCGACATCTTCTAATTTAAAACCTAAATATCTAGTCGCATAATTAACTGAATTATCATAAATTTTATTCAATTT
>CANQHB010000026.1 GCA_947623755.1 uncultured Bacilli bacterium
CCTCTTTTTTTAAATTCCTAAGTATAAAAAAATTTACTTCGCTAATATTAATATTAGAAATGGAGTTGTATTACTTGAAATCAACGGGAGTAATAAGAAGAATTGATGAACTAGGACGTATTGTAATTCCTAAAGAAATACGCCGTAATTTAGGTATTAGAGATGGTGAGAATGTCGAAATATATACCGAGGCTGATAGTATCATTTTAAAAAAACACTATCGTCTTCAAGCCTCAAGTGAACTAGCTAATTCTTTATGTGAAATAATATATAATGATATGAATTATAAAATAATTATTACGGATAGAGAAAAAATTATTGCTTCCCAGGGTTTAAATGTCGAGATAATATCAAAAGAACTAAGCCCCGAATATCAAAATATGATTGAAAATCGGGAAATAATTACTAAAGAAAATTATACTTTTAAAGTCGAAGATATTGAAATAACTGGTAATTTTATTTTTATTCCTATTATCTCGCTTAATGATAGTATTGGTCTTGTTATCATGTATAATCCCGAAAATTTTACTGGTGAATTAAGTGTTGGTAAATTAGCTTCTAGTATTTTTTCAAGAAAACTTGACATTTAAAGATTTTTTGCATATAATTATAACAACTTAAATGTTGAAGGAATGAGTACATATTATTTTTTTAAAGAAAGTTCGTGGTTGATGAAAACGAATACTAAATAATATGGAAGATGACTCTGGAGTTTAATCGCAGGCTTGCGTTAAAAAGCTAAAGTGCATGAAAAATCATGAATTAAGGTGGTACCGTGGATAATTTTCACCCTTAGTTTATGGTTTTTATTTGTTTTAAAGGAGGAATTAACATGCCAAAATATTATATTACAACCCCAATTTACTATCCTAGTGCTAATTTTCATATTGGCCACTGCTACACGACTATTATCGCAGACGCGATAGCTCGTTACAAAAGATTAACCGGTTATGACGTTTTCTTTCAAACCGGAACTGATGAACATGGGGAAAAAATTGAAAAAAAAGCCCAAGAAGCTGGCTTAACCCCTAAAGAATATGTTGATAAAATAATTGAAAATGCTAAAGATTTATGGGCTTCTCTCGGTATTTCTTATGATTATTTTATTAGAACTACGGATAAAAATCATGAAGAAGCAGTCCAAAAAATCTTCAAAAAACTTTATGACCAAGGCGATATTTATAAAGGCGAATATAAAGGATTATATTGTGTTCCCTGTGAATCTTTTTGGACTGAAGCCCAAACCGTTGAGGGTAAATGTCCAGATTGTGGTCGGGAATTAAAATTAGTGAGTGAAGAAGCTTATTTCTTTAAACTATCTAAATATCAAGATAAATTAATTCAATTTTATGATGAACACCCTGATTTTATCTTACCTTTATCCCGTAAAAATGAAATGTTAAATAATTTCATTAAACCTGGTCTTGAAGATTTATGTGTTTCGCGTACTTCTTTTAAATGGGGTATTCCAGTCGATTTTGACCCTAAACATGTTGTTTATGTCTGGGTCGACGCTTTATCTAACTATATTACTTCTTTAGGTTATCCTGATGAAAATAGCGAGTTATATCAAAAATATTGGCCTGCTGACCTTCATTTAGTCGGGAAAGAAATTGTCCGGTTTCACACCATTATTTGGCCCTGCATGTTAATGGCCCTAAATGTTCCTCTACCTAAACAAGTCTTTGGCCATGGTTGGCTAAAAATCGATGGTGGTAAAATCTCTAAAAGTCTTGGTAACTATAAAGACCCTCGGGAATACATTAATGCATATGGGGTTGACGCTGTAAGATATTATGCTCTTCGCGAAGTGCCTTTTGGTAATGATGGTAACTTTTCTGAAGAAGCTTTAATTGCCCGCACTAATACTGATTTAGCTAACACATTAGGTAATCTTGTCAATCGAACTATTAGTATGGCTCATAAATATTTTGATGGCATTGTTACTAATCCTGAAGTAAAAGAAAGTCTTGATGAAGAATTAATAACTAGTGTTTTAAATTTAAAAGATATTGTTGAAACTAAAATGAACGAATTAAAAGTCAATGAAGCTATTGATGAAATAATGGAAGTATTAAGAAAATGTAATAAGTATATTGATGATACAACCCCATGGTCTTTAGCCAAAGATGAAACTAAAAAAGACCGTCTTGCAACTATTCTTTATAACTTATTAGAAAGTATTCGCCATTGTGCTATCTATTTAAGCCCTTTTATTCCGACAACTTCAGCCACTATTTTCCAAGAACTAAATACTAACCAAACTAGTTATGATACTTTATCTCATTTTGGTAATTTAGAATTAAATCTTAAATTAAATGAACCTAAAATCTTATTCCAACGTATTGATATTAAATAAAAAGTTCAATCTATTTTGAACTTTTTTATATTATATGAACCAATCCTAAAATAAAAAGAATCGCACTTCCTAATATTGAGGCATAAATTCCAAGTATTTTACTTGCATATCTACCAATTATTACCCCACCCAGAGTAAATAAAAAACTACAAATACTAAAAATTCCCATTGCTAAATAAATATTACTTGTAATTAAAGTTAAACCAAGTCCCACTGAAAAACTATCTAAACTAACCCCTAAAGCAAATAAAAACATTCCTAACAGGTTTAAATTAAAATGGGGTTCTTCTTTTTTTATGACATCAATAATCATTTCTATTGCAATTACAATTAAAATTATTCCCAGTAAAATATCCGAGTTAATTTCTAACATGGTAATAATAGTATTACCTAAAATATTTCCTAAAAAAGGCATTAAAAAATGCATAATTCCCACAATTAAGGCTAATTTTATCGCTTTTTTATTATCTAAATCTAATATTCCTAAACTTAAAGATAACGAAAAAGTATCCATACTAAGGGCAATTCCTATTAAAATAATACTTATTAGTTGGTCCATAAAAAACCTCCTAAAAAATCATATTTAGGAGCCTTAATTTTAGAACTTATCTAACACTTCTTTTACATAAGATTTATATTGAATTTCTCCCATATCTTCTTCCGACTCTTCAATTAAACATAAAGGTGGAAATAATACACACCAAAAATTATCACCCATCCCTTCTCCTAAAGTAATAACTAAACTTTCATAATTTCCGGCCGGATAAATAATGCCTTTATAATGTTTAGCCGGAAAATAATTTAAGCCATAATTTAACTTATAACTAACATTATAATTTTTAACGATATTTTCAATCTCACCCATATTATTTATAATGGTCTCATTAACTTCTTGATTAGTTCTATCATTTTGAATTAAAGAATATATTTCCTTTTCAATTTCCTTTTTAATTGCTTTCTTTTCAAGTTTATCATTTATACTATTACTATTTGCAATTACTCTAAATCTAATCGCATTATCAGGAATTAATATTTCTTTATTATCATTTTTAAATAAAAAGCATATTGTTAATCCAAATAATACCATAATAATTTTTTTCATCATCTTAATTCACCCATCTATATTAAGAGTTTTAACAAAATTTATATTCAAATTTTACACTAAAAATTTAAAATCAATTGACAAACATTCAAATTATAAGATATAGTATATTTGGTATTTTATAAATAATTTATAGCACCAAAAATAAATAAATACATAAAAAATAGTATAAGGGCCTAGCCTTATCTTTAAAAATTAGAAGTAAGGGTGTGTAAAAATGAAAAAAATGATTATAACTGGCGAAAATAAATTAAGTGGAACTATTCCTATTGGTGGCGCTAAAAACAGTGCAGTTGCACTACTTCCCGCGGCCATTTTAGGTCGAGGTATCTCTACTATTAAAAATGTTCCGGAAATATCGGACCGGGACGCTTTAATATCTATTTTAGAGTTATTAAATTGTCAAGTAACCGTTCATAAAGATGAACTAACTATTGATACCACGAACTTAAAAAATACCTTAATTCCAAGCAATTTATCTAATCGCCTAAGAGCTTCCTACTATTTTATGGGAGCCTTATTAGGTCGGGAAAAATATGTAGAAATCTATATTCCGGGTGGTTGTAATATTGGTTCTCGTCCTATCGATATGCACATTGCGGGCTTTAAAGCTTTAGGGGCTGATATCACAACTGATGGTGATAAATATATTTTAAAGGCTGATAAGTTAGTCGGTACGGATATTTACCTTCGTTTTCAAAGTGTTGGGGCTACAATTAATTTAATGCTTGCCGCTACCTATGCTGAAGGTACTACTACTATTCATAATGCGGCTGAAGAAGCTGAAATTGTAAATATCGCTGAATTTTTAAATGCCATGGGTGCTAAAATAACCGGCGCTGGTACGAGAGAAATAACAATTACTGGTGTAAACGAACTTCATGGTGCCGAAATTTCTGTCTTACCTGATAGGATAGAAGCGGGTACTTATATTATTTTAGGGGCTCTAATTGGCGATAATCTTTGTATTAAAAATATAATTCCTAAGCATTTAGAAGCTTTAACCGATAAATTAAAAGAAATGCAAGCTAATTTTACTATTTCCTCTGATAGTATAACGATAAGTGCAACTAAAAATTTAAAACCCTGTAATATCAAAACTTTAGTTTATCCTGGTTTTCCCACCGATATCGGTCAACCCATGAGCGTTTTATTAACCCAGTGTGCGGGCACTTCTATTTTTGAAGAAACTATTTGGGAAAACCGAATGGGCCATGTCCCTTCTTTAAATAAAATGGGGGCCCACATAACCGTAAATGGTATGACAGCTTTAATAACTGGTCCCACTAAATTAATTGGCCAAAATGTTGTTGCCACCGACCTTCGAGGGGGCGCTGCCTTAGTTTTAGCCGGTCTCACTGCCGAAGGCACTACTGTTATTAGTGACGTCGAACATATTTTACGAGGTTATGAAAATATTGTTACCAAACTTACTAATGTTGGTGCTAAAATTGAAATTGTCGAAATATAGTATATTGTACTATATTTTTTTTGAGGTAATTTATGAAAAAAAAGTTAATCTTAATTGCCTTATTAGGCACTATCATGTCTTTTATTATTTATTTTTACACTGCTACCGATGAAATAACCATTGTCTCTTTAGGTGATGGCCTAGCAAGCGGTATGACCCCCTATAATATTGAAGGTTATAGTTTTAATGACTATTTAAAAGAATCTTACAAAATAAAACATAATTTAGCTGAATACTATGAATTTGCCCGTTCTAATTTAACTACCCGAGAATTAATTTATGAAATAAAAGAAAATGTTAGTCGTAATTTTAAAAATGAAACTATAAAAATTCAACAAGCCATTAATAAAGCCGATATTTTAACGGTTGCTATTGGCCTTGATGAATTATCTAAAGTAAAAGTAAATTCTACAATCCGTAAAACTTATGAACAAGATTTAACGGAATTATTAAGTATGCTAAAAATGTTAAACCAAAAGAAGGTCATCGTTTTAGGTATCTATCCCCATAACGAGCTAGATATCTTAAATGCCTCTAAAATAAATGCTATTATCCGTGATATAGCTTTGTCCAATGATTTTACTTTCTTAGATATTAATAATGTTATTACTAAAGATAATTTTCTAAATAATACTAGTCCATATATAAACTATGAAGGTCATAAACGTATCTATGAACTCTTAAAAACCGTCTTATAACTATTAAAAAAGCTTTAAAATAAAATTAATACTTGTAAAGTCTCAAAAATATGGTATAATACTTAAGACGAATTAATTACTATGTCAAAAAATTTGATATGGCGGGAGGGATAAAATGAAAAAAGGAATTCATCCAGAAACAAAAGAAACAACTATAACTTGTGCTTGTGGTGCTTCATTTAAAACTGTTTCTACTAAAGAAAATATTCAAGTAGAAATTTGTAGTGAATGCCATCCATTCTATACTGGTGCTCAAGGCAAAGTTAAAAAAACTGGTAATATTGAAAGATTTAATCGTAAATATAACTTAAACAAAGATGAAAAATAAGGTTAGTAATTAGAAACTTACTAACTTTTTTTCTTGCTAAATTTTCTTATTAAGTTTATTATATAGGAAAGGAGTTTTTATTATGAGTACTTTATTTACGTTAAATAATCTCGAATTTAAAGATATTGATACTACAGTAGTGTATACTAGTTCTTATAATTATTTAAATGACGCCATCTTTTTTCTTCATCATGATACGGAAGTAATAACTATAACTAGTAATGCTAGTATAACTGATATTCCTATTTCTATTTTAAAAGAATTTAACTGTCTCTATCTTTTAACTCAAACTAAACTTACCAAAATAGATGAATTAAAACTAAGTATTTTAAAGTCTCTTTCTAGCACTAAAACTATCTATGTTTTCTTAAATGTCTTAACTTATTTAGAGCCTTCTTTTAAAAAGAATATTATAAATTACTTAAAACTCCATCATAAACGTATTATTAACTATACCCAAAACATGGAAGAAACCCTTTTATTAGATTATATTATTGTGGTTCATAATGATTTAGTTATTATGGAAGGTGCTAAAAAAAGTGTGCTACTAGAAGAAAAAATCTTCAAAAAATTAGGCTTAAATCTTCCCTTTATTGTTGAATTATCAATTGGTTTAAAGTATTATGGCTTAATTTCCAAAATCTATTTTGATAATGAAAGTCTGGTGCAAGCTTTATGGAATTAATGCGAATTTTATCTAATGTTACTCCCGGCTCTCTTTATGGCTTAATGGGTAATATTACTCTATCTACTAATAATGAAAACTATTATATTATCACTGATTACAAATTTTCTTCAAGCGTTAAAGATTATTTAGCTCATCCCAAATCTCTTTCCGCCCTAAAAATGGTTAAATTAAACGAAACTTATTTATCTAAAACTATTGCTAATTTATCTCCTTCCGAGATTAAAAAAGTCTCTTTAGCTAAAGCTTTATTATCGTCTAAAAAATACTTAATTTTTGATTATTTTGATAAAGACTTAACTAGTGAAGAACAAGCTTACTACCTAAGACTATTTAAACGTCTTACAACCGATTATGGTAAAACAATTCTATTATTTACCAATGATTTAACTTTCTTATGGTCTACTAAAACAATTTATTATGTTGATAATGAAGGAAATATTACTAGCTATAATCCTAAAGACCCCGCTCTTCTAGATTGTATTACCCCACCGCCCCTAACCGAATTTATTAATTTACTGCGGTCTAAAAATATCAAAATTTCTGACTATTATAATTCCGCCGATTTACTTAAAGCCCTATATCGTATAAAGGAGGATTAACCTATGCGTTATTTAATTAGTTTAAGTTATGATGGTTCCCAATTTTATGGCTTCCAACGTCTAAAAAATCATGACACTGTTCAAAAAAAGTTAGAAGAAGCCCTAACTATCCTTAATAAAAAAGAAGTAACAATTAAAGGCGCCGGCCGTACTGACCGTGGTGTTCATGCCCTTGATCAAAAAGCTTCCTTTGATTTAGATATAGCTATCGCTCCTGCTAATTTACAAAAAGCTTTAAATAGCCTCGTTGCTCCCTATATTTATATTACTAATGTTGAAACCGTAGATTCCTCTTTTCATGCACGGTTTGCCAAACAAAAGAAAGTTTATACTTATAAAATAAATATTGGCGAATTTGACCCTTTATTATCTAACTACACCTATGAACCTAATTATAAATTAGATATTCCAGCGATGAAAAAATGTGCTAAACTCTTTTTAGGTGTTCATAATTTTAAAAACTTTGTCTCTGGCACTCGCCCTAATTATGATTGCCTAATTTACAGTATTGATTTTAGCATAGCTAATAATATCCTGGAAATTAAGTTTACGGGTAAAAGCTTTTATCGCTACATGATACGTAATTTAGTCGGAGCTATGCTCGATGTTAGCACTAAAAAAGTTAGTTTAGGCGATATTAAGACTGCTTTAGAAAGCCCTAACATAAAAAAACAATTTCGAACTGCTATTCCAAATGGTCTATATTTAACTAAAATATCTTATAATGAAGAATAAATAATTACTCTTAGAACTATTAAATTTATCTCTAAATCAAGCCAAAAAGCCTCAAGAAAGATAATTTTTGTCAAAAACTGCAAAATATTAACATTTTTTATTTGACAAAACCATATATTTTACATATAATTTTAAATGGTACATTTTATTTGTTGGCGTTACCATGCCGTGGGAAAGCAGAAGTAACAAAAACGAGTGAAAGGAAATAATTTATGAAGACATTCATGCAAACAAAAGAAAACATTGAACGTAAGTGGTATGTTATCGACGCTGAAGGTCAAACTTTAGGTCGCTTAGCTACTAAAGCCGCTACTATTTTAAGAGGAAAACACAAAGCTACTTATACTCCTCATGTTGACTGTGGTGATTATGTAATTGTTACCAACGCTTCAAAAGTTAAATTAACTGGTAAGAAGTTAGATGATAAAATGTACTATAATCATTCTGGCTATCCAGGAGGCTTAAGAGAAAGAAATGCTCGGACAATGCTTGAAAAGTATCCAGAAGAAATGGTAGAAAGAGCTATTAAAGGTATGCTTCCAAATGGTCCTTTAGGAGACAAAATGGGTAAGAAATTATTTGTCTATAAAGACGCTAACCATAAACATGAAGCTCAAAAGCCAATAGCTTTAAATATTGATTAGGAGGTAAATCATGGCTAAACAAGTATGGACCGCAACTGGTCGTCGTAAAAGAAGTTCTGCAACTGTAAGAATTACTGGTGGAACAGGAAATATTACCGTAAATGGTATTGACGCTAATGAGTATTTTCCTAACAAAATTTTAGTAATGGATTTAACTCAACCTTTATATGCTACGGATAATGCTAATCGCTTTGACGTTGAAGTAAACGTTAAAGGTGGTGGCTATTCTGGTCAAGCTGGAGCCATTCGTTTAGGTATTGCTAGAGCTTTACTTAAATTCGACGCTAATACTGACCAATCTAGAGAAGATTCTTACCGTAAAATCTTAAAAGCTAATGGATTCTTAACTCGTGACGCTAGAGTAAAAGAACGTAAGAAATACGGTCTTAAAAAAGCTCGTCGGGCACCACAATTCAGTAAGAGATAGTAAAAAGCAATCGTTCAACACCCATAAACTCAATGTTTATGGGAGTTTTCTTTTTTTAAAAATAATTATAAAACTTTCTTAGTAACCTACAGATAATTTATATCAAAAAAAACTTGAATTAAATGACTAGGCGGTGATGAAATATTAACACATTTTATATAGATGAATCTGGAAGTATGACTAAAAAAAATTTAAACTATTACAAAAGCAAATATTTTGTTATCTGTATTATAATGCCTAAAAATAAAGATAGATTAAAAAGAGTATTTAAAAGATTCATAAGCAGTAATTTTAACAATTTAAAAAAGATGGATAAATAAAATAAAATGTTCTATGATAATGGAAAATTTAAAGAATTAAAAGGAAGTTGTTTTACTGCTAAAATGAAAAGAAAATTTGTTACCTATTTTTGCCAAAATGAGCTATTTGAAATATATTATATTATATGTGACAATAAAAAAGTTAAAAATTATTTTTACAATAATACTGCAAGAGCGTTTAATTATCTTTTAAAATTAAGCTTTGAACACTTTACTAAATATAAACAAATCTCTGTCAAAGAAAACTATCTATTTATCGATGAAAGGAATGTTAGGACAGAAACAAGGTCAACACTAGGCGAATATTTAAATACAGAATTAGTTACAGGAAGTCACATACAAAAAGAATTTTATGTTGAATATTGCCAATCTGAAACTAGAGAATTAATACAAATAGCAGATGTATTTTCTAATATTTATTATACAAATTTAATTGCAAATAATTGCTTTTCT